>CADCWJ010000049.1 GCA_902806365.1 uncultured Thermomicrobiales bacterium | reverse complement strand
TTCGAGCAGGGCACCATCTCGTATGCCGATACCCAGACCGACGGCTCCTCGGGCTTCGCCTCGGCTCTGCTGATGGTTGGATGGCTGGCCACCCGCCTTGACTGGAACCCTATCGACTCGCTCGAACGTCGCAAGGGTGGAGGGTGGTCGGCTCCCCTGAGCGCACGCGATGGAACGGGACGCAAGCGCGAGGTCAGCCTGCGGTTGGTCCCGGTCGCCGGAAACCATCCGCACTCTTCGCTCTCCGAAGTCCAGCTCATCGCTGGCGGCGACGCGCCCGGCACGTTCCGGGTCGAACGGACCAACGAGGTCGATCTCATGACCAGCAGCGCGTCGCGGTCTGTCCCGCTTGTGAGCCGCATCGTCTACGCCAGGCCCTCGAGCAGCGATCGCATGCTCGGGGAAGAACTCCAGCGCTTCGGAAGCGATCGCGTCTTCGAAGAGGCCCTGCGATTCGCGACCCGTCTCCTGCCCTGACCGGTCACCGCACACCAAACCGGCCACATTCGCGAAACAGAGGCAACCGTTCGCCATGACCGACGCAACGTCAGACCTTCGTCTCATCGACTATCAGGACCGCGGGCAAGTACGAGTCGTCGCGGACGCCGAAGCGCTCGCGGTCGCCGCGGCCGGTCTGCTGCAGAGTGCCATCGACGAAGCCGTAGGGAACGACGGAAAGGCATTCGTCGCCCTTTCCGGAGGTTCGACTCCCAGGCGTATGGGCGAGCTGCTGGCCACTCCACCCTACGCCGACCACCTCGACTGGTCCCGGCTCCATGTGTTCTGGGGCGACGAACGTTGGGTGGCACTCGATGACCCTGAGAGCAACGCCGGCGAAGCGAAACGGGGCTTCCTCGATCTGCTGCCCGTTCCATCCGATCAGATTCACGCCTTCGACACCAGCCTCGACGATCCAGACCTGGCCGCGACGCGCTACGAGGAAACGATCCGATCGGTGGTTCCGGTGCGAGGAGCATGGCCGTGTTTCGACCTCGTTTTCCTGGGCATGGGAGACGATGGCCACACTGCGTCGCTGTTCCCCAGTACGTTCGCGATTCAGGAGGCATCCCGCATCGTTGTCGCGAACCCGGTGCCGAAGCTGAATACCACGCGGCTCACCCTGACTCCTCCGGTCATCAACGCCGCCAAACGTGTGGCGTTTCTCGTCGGCGGAGCCGGCAAGGCCGGCATGCTCCATAACGTGCTCGACGGGCCGGTGGATATCGAACTGATGCCCGCGCAGGTCGTTCGCCCGCAAGAGGGAGCACCCTTGTGGTTGATCGATGAAGCCGCGGCAGCCAAGCTCGATCGCGTAACCGCCGGTGGATGACTCCGGGCGTCTCGCTCGCCTTGGAAATCGCGCGGCGGCGGAGGTCGGAGATGGCTCGGTCGTTGGGCTCGGCACAGGCGCGACGGCAGACGCCATGCTCCTCGCGCTGGGCGAGCGCGTCGCCTCCGGTCTCCGGATAACCGGCGTCGCCACCTCAGCACGGACGGCGGCGTTGGCTGAGGAGTTGAACATACCGTTGCGGAGCCTCGACGACGTCGAATCGCTGGATCTCGGCATCGACGGCGCGGACGAGATCGATCCGGATCTCGCGCTGATCAAGGGGCGTGGTGGAGCACTTCTCTACGAAAAACTCGTTGCCCAGCGCGCCAGGCGCCTGGTCATCATTGCCGCGTCCGAGAAGCTGGTCGACCGGCTGGGTACGCGTTTCCCGGTCCCGGTCGAAGTGGTGCCTCTGGGCTGGTCGCACACCGCCCGTTCGATCGACGCGCTCGGGCTGAATCCGCGACTCCGCCTCACTCCAACCGGTGAACCGTTTAGCACGGACGGCGGCCACTACATCCTGGATTGCGGCACCGGGCCGATCGACGACGCGGCCACCACTGCAACTTCCCTCAAGCTCATCACCGGCGTGGTGGACCATGGCCTCTTCGTCGGCATGGCCGATCTGGTGCTGACTGTCGATGGCTTCGGCGAGATCGGCGAGCTTCACCAGCTCGATCGACCGCGCTGACGACAGGCGCATCATGGACGCCCCCGGTCCACACCGACCGGTTTCCGCCTTGACCAGCCCATGGCCCGTGATTGCGGTCCTGCTGGGCATGGTGCTCGTGCTTTCCCTTTTCGCTCGCGGATCGGGCACGCTCTGGATAGACGCACGGACAACCGGCTTCGTGCAGGATCTCGATGGGTCCGTGTTCTCGGCCATCGCCGCAGTTGGCAATGCAATCGGCTATTTCCGGATCGCACTTCCCCTTTGGGCACTGGCGACAATTGGTGCCGCGCTCGCGAGGCGCCGCCGAGCGCTGGCGTTCCTGATCATTCTCCTGGCCCTGCGAGGAGCCGCCACGATCCTGAAGGGCGTCTTCGACAGCCCGAGACCGACGGCTGAGGTGGCGGAACTGGTCGGCACGCACGAGGGACTTGGCTTCCCCAGCGGTCACTCGGTAACCGCCTCGGTCGCGGTCGGTGGGGTTGCCTTCCTGGCTCTCCAAACCGTTTCTTCCCGTCGCGCCCGCTTCACGGCCGTTTTCGTCTGGACCATCTGTGTGATGCTGACGGGGTTCGCCCGCATTTGGGTCGGAGCCCACTGGCTGACCGATACGATCGGCGGCACCCTTGTCGGCGGAGCCATCGTTCTCATCAGTGCCAACCTCAGCGCCCGCGTCGACACCGCCAGCCGGCCGCGCCGTTCGGGCGGAGAGTGAGGACCAGTCGTTCCTCACAGAAAGTCGAAGAGCGGCGATGGCACATGCCATCGCCGCTCTTCGTATTGAACTACATGTTTTCCATCACATCGCCCGAGCCGCACGGGCCCAGGCAATGCTGGATCAGAAGTCGCGCCGCGGAGCGCGACGCTCGGCAGCTCCACGGTCATATCCACCGGGGCCGCCGCTGCGACCGCCGCTTGCCGGGTACCGCCGCGCACCGGCGGGGCCGCCCGGCCGCGGTCCGTTGGAGCGGAACGGCCGATCATCGCGTCGCCCCTGGAATCCGGGACGCGAGCCGCCGCGATTGTTGCGGACACCGCTCGCCGCCGGCTCCGTCGAGACCTCGACGGTGACTGGCCGTCCCTTCACGGACGCCCTGGTCAGCGCTTCGATCACCCGCGGCACCGTGTCGGCCGGGACATCGACGAAGGTGTAGGTGTCGAAGATGTCGATCGCGCCGATTGCGCGTCCCGGGACGTTCGCCTCGTTGGCGATGGCCCCGACGATGTCCTGCGGCCGAACCGCCACGTTGCGCCCGATGTTGATCATCAAACGCACCATGTTCGAGTCGCCACGATGATCGCCACCCCCGCTGGGAGCCCCGACGAACGACGCAATGTCGTCATCGCGCTGAACTTCGGTGGTCGAGCGGCCCGTCTCCGTCGCGAACATCTTCAGAAGCGCCGCCGCGATGTCGATCGGGTCATGCGTTTCCGCCAGTTCGCGCACCGGCTGGACATAGGCGCTGAAGCTGTCCTCATCCTTGACGACATCCTCGACGAGCGTCTTCAGCACGTCGCGCCGTCGATCATTGACATCGTTCGCGCTCGGCAGTCGCCGGGCCTCGATCGGCGCCTTGGTGATGCGCTCGATCGTCCGGATCCACCGCGACTCGCGCGGCATCACCAGCGTGATCGCCGACCCCTTCTTGCCCGCCCGGCCGGTGCGGCCGATCCGGTGCACGTAGGTCTCCGGGCTTTCCGGAATGTCGAAGTTGATGACGTGACTGACATCCGGGATGTCAAGCCCGCGCGCCGCGACATCGGTCGCGATCAGGATCTCGGCAAGGCCGGCGCGGAACCGCTTCATGACACGGTCGCGCTGTGACTGCGACAGATCGCCGTGTAGCGTCTCGACCTGGAACCCCCGCGCCATCAACGCCTCACCGAGGTCGTCCACCCCGTGCTTGGTGCGGCAGAAGATCATCGCCGACGAGGGAACCTCGGCGTCGAGGATCCGGGTCAGCGCGTCGACCTTCCGCGCGCGCGGCACTTCGTAGTAGCTCTGGTTGGTCTCCGGGACCGTCATTTCCTTGCCGCGCACGGAGATCCGCTGCGGATCCCGCATGTACTTGCGGGCAAGCTCGGCGATCCGGGGCGGCATTGTCGCCGAGAACAGCGCGGTCTGGCGCTCCGCCGGAACCTGTTGCAGCACCCACTCGATGTCGTCGATGAAGCCCATGTCGAGCATCTCATCGGCTTCGTCGAGGATGAAGAACTTGAGTGAGTCGAGCTTCAACGTGCCCCGCCGCATGTGATCCATGACGCGGCCCGGTGTCCCGACCACGATATGGACGCCACGCTGGAGGCCGCGAAGCTGACGTTCGTAGGGCTGCCCACCATAGATCGGCAGCGTCTCGATCCGCTTGTGGCGGCCGTACTTGTGAAGTGCCTCGGATACCTGGATCGCTAGCTCGCGCGTTGGACACAGGATCAGGGCCTGCACCCCACGCTCCCGCGGCTCGATCGATTCGATGATCGGCAGGCCAAATGCCGCCGTCTTGCCCGAGCCCGTCTGGGCCTGGGCGATCACGTCCTGGCCGCTGATCAGGACCGGAATGGTCCGCTCCTGGATCGGCGACGGGATCTCGTATCCCACCGCGGTGATGCTTTCCAGCAGCATCTCGCTCAGGCCAAGTTCGGCGAACGTCATGCGCGGCTCATCGGCCGTGTCCGCGACTACCGCGGGCGCCACATTCGTGGGCTCGGTCGGCGTTGGAGATGATTCATCAGTGACCGGGCGGTCCATGACCGCCGATCCTCCGGTTTCGGACGCCAGCATTGGGCCCTCCTCGAGTATTAGCTGGGCAAGGGAAAAGTTCTTGGAAGACATGAGAAAACTCCGAGAAAACGTCGTGCCAAAATCGACACACAACACAATCCGCGAGTCCGGTGAACGGTCTCGAGACTCAGCTCAGATTGGGTTTATCGTGTGTGGTGTCGATACGACCTGAAGACGCAGAGACGCCGCATGGAAGGGCGCAACCGACGACAGCCACACTGCTCGTCACACAGTTCCCGTGCGAATCGAGAGCGAAGTGGCTTGCTTGTCGCCACGCTGCTCTCAGCGGCCCGCTCGCCGCTACCCAAACCCACATGCTCGCCGGCCGCACGCAGCCGGTCTGGAACGCTTGCGCCGCACCCTCCGCCGCGCAATTCGCGTCGCGCTGCCAGGGAGGGGATTCTGAAAGATGCAGCTGCATCTTTCCGGACGAACGCCAGCTTGTCTCTTGTGGGAATTCCGGCGCGATACCAGCGGCCGGCGCGATTACCGCGCCTGCGTGGCTATGCGGCCGGAGAGGAAAACCCTTGAGGAACTCGTCAAGGCCAATGCCCAGTGACGTGACATTATGATAGCAGATTCGCGCGTCTCGTGCTCGTCTTTCCCATCGACCGGAATCACGGCGGGCCTCACTCCCCTTCCGCCGGGATCAGGAATGCGTCGCCCAGGTGGACGGGAATCCGCACCGGACGGCCGCGCTCCACATTGGCAAGCACCCATTCGCTGCTTGCCCGCAACACCAGTTGGCCTCTGGGTGGGGACTCGATCTCCGCCGGCTCGATCATCCGGTTAGCTGGCATTGAATGGATATCCCCGTCCATCCGCCGGATATGGTAACCACGCCACGCCCGGGCGCCGCTGATGTCCCTGGCCCAGGTCACGACCTCGAGCATGTCGTTCTCGAACGACGGCAGCAGGAACTCGATCTCGTGCCTGCGAGCGACGAACACGGCCCCAACTTCGGCCCGCAGCCGGGCCGAAGACCACCCGGCGGCGGCCGCGTGATCGATCGCGACCTGCTCGAGATACCCGAGATAGACCGCGTTGTTGACGTGGCCGTATGGATCGCATTCGTGGAACCGTACCCGCACATGCGCCTTGAACCCGGACCGCGGCTGCCTCACCGGCGGCCCTCCGCGCGCTCCCGCTCCAGCGCGAAGATCCGGCGCAGGATCGCGACAGTTGACGCGTACGTCGAATCCATCCCGTAGTAGGACATGCCTCGCGCGCCAAGGGTATGGGCACGGGTGTACGGCGTATCCGACGCGTAATGGATGATGCCAAGGTCGATCTGGCCCGCGAGCGGCGCGAGGTTGATCGCCTGGTCGGAGGGATGCCGTTCCAGGAACACATCCTCGTAGATCGCGCTGAGGTAGGGCCCTGCTTCCATTTCGACGACCGTGAAGTTCTCCCGATAGTAGAAGTCGAGGTAGCCCTCGTTCTGCAGGAATGTCCCCTTGACCGTGACAGCCTTCTGATTGTCGAGCGCCGCTCCGAACGTCAGGTAGGGCGCGACGGACTCTGTCCCGAAGCAATTGTCGAACCAGTACGTATTTCCCGAGTGCTCATCGTGGACGACATTCGCCATCATGATGTCCCCGATCCGGCCGTTCAGGGTTGCCGCCTTCCCGAGCACGTAAATCCCCTGCAACAGATCGGTCGAGCCGCCGATCTGGGACATGATGTGATAGGCGGCCATGCCCAGCGGATAGTTAATGTTGACGATGATCGCGTCCGAGCCCCTGGGGTCGAAACCGGCCAGGCGCGAATCGAACGCCGTGGGGTCGAGCCGCGACAGGTCGATCACCTGGACGCCGACATCGACCGCGCCGCTCGGGTCGACGTGGTAGATACCGACCGCGTTCTCCTCACGCGTCCGGACCGACCGGGCATCCGCCATGCCCGGAGGGTAGAAGTACGGCCTGGCCGCGAAGTACAGCAGGTTCTCGAGTGAGGACCGCTCGTCCCCCCGCTCGATCTTTTCCAGCTCCGGGTACATCTCCGGATGCCGGGTCTTGCGGATGAAATCCAGCAGTTCGGGCTCTCGGCGTCTGGCGACCCCGGAAAGCGTATTGACAAGACTGTGGGTGTTGGAGGAAACGAAGTACACCGGCCGCTCCGCCAGTCTCTCCCGCGCCAGCTCGCCACTGACCGGCCGCCACCACGAGCGAACCGAACGTCCGTAGCCGAGGTAGGTTCCGCTCAACATCCGCAGATCGATTCGCTTGTGCTCTTCCGCGATAGCGGCGAGGTTGGGCCAGAACCGGCTTCCCCACACGGCGCCCAGACGATCCCAATCCGTGGGATGGATCTGCAGGGCATCCTGGACTCGCGCGATCTCGTCGGGGCTTGGCTGGCGCCCCTCCCGCGTGCCCGCCACCAGCTCGCGTGCCTCGGGCTCCCCGCGGAGGAGCCGGTGCATCTTGTTCCACTCGATCTGATAGGCAACGATCGTGGGGATCAGGTCGTCCAGGTCGGACGCGGACGCAATGTAGGCGGCCAGCACGTCGCCGTCGTCCCAATGCCAGCGGCGCCTCCGGCCGGGTGCCGAGACCCGGGTCCAGTCCGACATCGTCGCGAACCCGGCGCGCACGAAGGCGCGATGCGTCTGCCCGAGCACGATGTGCCGGACCTGGACGATGCAGGCGGGGATCCGCTGCACCGAATAGAGAAATGCATTGAGGTCAGGCCGTGTTTCACCGGCACCCGCGTGCAGCGATGACCCGGCGGTAAGGTGCGCAGGCTCCAGCGAGGAGATTCCGACTGCCCCCGAGCTCTGCAACAACGTCATGTACGTTCGCACGTACAGTTCGACCTCGCGCCGACCCGTACGGGACTCGCCCGAGGCACCCCGTGCTGGCGGGATCGGCTCACGAAGCCGGGTTGGCCGCTCGTTCTCCGGCCGGTCAGTCGCTGCCTGCAATCAACGTCTCCTTGACTCGGTAGCCCGGATCATTCGGGAATCGGGGAGCATCCGCCCTGTTTCCGTTCTTCATTGTAGGGGCAGCTCTGTGTGGCTGCCCGGAAAAGCTCCACAACGATCCCCACACGGATTACCGAATCGCGGGCGCCAGCACGATCCCGCTGGCGGCGGGCACCACCGGCACGATCACGACGCCATTCGCACTGGAGAAAACACTCCCGTCCGCGCCCGTCACATCCATAAAGCGACCGTCTCCGGCACCCACCTGCCCGTCCGGCAGCATCACCGCCAGATTCGTCACCGCTTCCACACCGGTGTTGATCGCGACGATCACGGTCTCGCCGTCGAGCT
>CADCWJ010000048.1 GCA_902806365.1 uncultured Thermomicrobiales bacterium | reverse complement strand
TCCTGTTCGATCTTCGCGTAGATTTCCTCGGGGGATGGGGCGGTACCCACCAGCGCGCTTCGATCCTCGATCGTTGGAGTTGCAGCCACGTTCCGTTTTCTCCTCGTCACCCGTTCGCGATCGACCCGCGTGCCGACCGCATCCATAGTCTTCCATCGAACCATGATGAGCCTACCGGGTCCGATGTCTCCCGGGCAACGTGCATCGTGACGATATTCACGCGCAGAATATGGTCACTCTGCACAACCGGTCGCCACATTCGCCAAAAATGGAGCCGCATTTCGCACAATCGGTTGGATCCGGGGTCGTCGCAAGCGCACAATAGCGGCAAGGCGGCGGAGCATGCCGGGCCGTTCGGATTTGGGCCGGTACGGCGGACGGCAGTGCCGGGACCGCTGGCACCGCCCGTGCAGGTTCCCTCGCTGGCGCTACAACCGCAAGACGCCAGTCCGCGCGACACATGAAGGAGCATTCGATGTCAGACGATCACAGCCCAGGCGATGCGCGGAAACCCTACTCCGACCGCGGCGGTCCGGAAGGCCGTCACGCCGAGACCCACGATGTCCGGCGCGAGCAGCTGACGAACCCGACAGGGCCCGATCCGGTCGACGAGAGCTTCGCTGAAGATCTCGCTCAGGAGACGCCGGAGTCGATCCGGGAGGCCCAGATGGAGGGCGTGGCGGCGGGCGACGACAAGACCGTCGTGGACGCGCTGCCCGAGCTCGATCAGGCCGAGCTCGCGACGCTCGCGCTGCTGCCGGCGGGCACCCCGCTCGAACAGGGAGCCGTCTATCTCGACTTGAACGATCGCGACCGGGGCGACTTCAAGGCGACCGGTGGGCAGATGGTTGAGCCATCGGACCGGATCGTCGCCAAGAAGGCGACCGATTACGAGCTGTGGAACAAGCTGACGGGCGTCGAGCGGCCAGCCTGAATAGGGGGCTACCCCTCGTTGTCATTCCGTCGGAAGCGAAGCGACCAGAGGAATCTCTCGCAGCCGACCCGCAGGTCGGCAAGACGGGCGTCATGCCAAGGCACTTCGTCGGACTGCGGTCCTCCCCAGCGACGCGCTGCTGAGATTCCTCAACAGGCGATTCCGAAGGAATCGAGCGGATGCGGCCCATCGCTCCGCTACGGAATGACAATCAGCTTTGGACGAACTACTGAGCGCATCATCGAGCGGTTAGCGACACGACGCCCGGCCCAATGGGCCGGGCATTGTCTCATTGCGGCTGCCGTCAGACGCGTTACCGCGGGTCTGGCCGGCGGCGCCCACCACGCGAATGATCGGCGTGATAGGCGACGCGCTCCTTGCGCGTCCGTTCGTCGAGCGGTGCGGCCATGGATACGGCCCCCAACTCCTCCGAGATCCGGATCTGCGCGGCGACCTCGACGGTTCGAGGTGCAGCGGACAACACCCGGCCGGCGCGCTGGAACCGGTGGCGCGACTCCTCGTACCGCCCCTCGCGATCGAGCCGGATTGCCTCCCGATGCTCCCGGGCCGCGCGCTCGAGGCCGGCCCGTTCGCGGACCATATCGTTCGTCGGCGCAGTTGCGGCCTCCTCCGC
>CADCWJ010000047.1 GCA_902806365.1 uncultured Thermomicrobiales bacterium | reverse complement strand
TTCGCAGGGTAGGCCCACGTGACCTCCCGGCGCTGGCACAGGACCGCCTCGGCGGAATCCGGCGACCACACCGATGCCGCATACAGGGTCGCCCCTACGGTCCAAACACCTCTTGCCCTCCCGTGGTTGTCCCGGCGAACGTCGCGCCATAGGTACCGACCCTTGTCATTGGGAGCGGCTTTCCCCGCCCCCGGTGCAAGTGATTGGGGGCGTTTGCTGGTGAAGCGGGGACCAACGTGAGGCTTCGCTTCACCGATGCCGCTTACGATGCCGCTTACAGGGACGATACACAGATCGTCCCCTGCAACGATGTTCCCCATGTAGAGCAGGCATGCGAGACGTGTGGTTGCCGGTGCACTCGTATATGGATATCATTGGAACGGAATAAGTGTATATCCATGCACTCGTCAGGATTCGAGCCGTGAACGCTGTGGAAATCAATGGAACGCTGACGGACCGGGAGCCGGGCTGGAACGACGACTGCGACTGCCTTCATCCTGAGGCTGTGTTAAGCGCGCGACGGGCGCTTGGCGAGACGCCGGCTGCACCCGAGATCGCCTCGCTGTTTGCCATCCTTGGCGACCCGACCCGGGTGCGGGTGCTGCAGGCGCTTGGGTCCGGCGAGCTTTGCGTCACCGATCTCTCCGCCGCAACCGGCTCCAACCGGACGACGATCTCGCATCAGCTTCGGGTGCTTCGCGGCCATCGGTTGGTGCGCCGCCGTCGCGAGGGCAAGGTCGTGTATTACGCGCTCGACGATGACCATGTGCGCGCGCTGCTGGCGATCGAACGAACCCACGCCGCCGCGAATGAACAGGGTGCGACTGGCGAGCGAGTCCCGGCGTGAGCAGCGCATCGAGCAGCGCCACGAGCAGCGCACCGCTGGTGTTCGACATCGCCGGGATGGACTGCGGCGATTGTGCCCGCAGCGTCGAGCGAATCGTCGGCCAGCTTCCGGGCGTCACCAGCGCCACCGTCAGCTTCGGCGCCGCGACATTGACGGTGGCGACGGCCGACACTGACGCTCCGCTGCCCGACCGGGAACGTGCGATCACCCGGGCCGTCGATCGCGCGGGGTATACCGCGCTGCCGCGCACCGGTGGTCGCCGCTTGATCCGGGTCGAACCATCATGGTGGAAGAACAGGAAGCTGGCGCCAACGGCGGTTGCCCTCGTCCTCTGGCTGGTCGCCGTGGCGACGCAACTGGGGCGGGGGCTCGACCTGCTGACGATCGCGCTGTTTCTCGGCTCGATCCTGATCGGCGGCTACCCGATCGGTGCTGCCGCGCTGGCCTCGCTGCGCGCATTGCGGCTCGACATGAACGTCCTGATGTCCATCTCTGTGATCGGCGCTGTCGCGCTCGGCGAGTGGTCCGAGGCCGGGCTCGTCGTCGTCCTGTTCTCGCTCGGGACGTCCTTGCAGGGGATCACCTTCGAGCGCACCCGGCGCGCCATCCGGTCCCTGTTCGATGCCACACCCGACGAGGCGCGGGTGCTGTGCGACGGCGTCGAAGTGACCGTCGCGGTGGAGACGCTCGTACCCGGAGACCGGATCGTGGTTCGCCCCGGCGAGCGCATCCCCGCCGATGGGGAAGTCGAGGGGGGCCGGTCCGCGGTGGTGCAGGCGGCGATCACCGGGGAATCAGGACCGGTTCACAAGTCCGATGGCGACCCCGTCTTCGCTGGCACGATGAATGGATCGGGAGCGCTGATTGTCCGGGTGACGAAGCGGGCCACCGAGACCGTGCTCGCCGGTATCGTGCATCTCGTCGAGGAAGCCCAGGCGTCGAAGGCGCCATCGCAGCAACTCGTCGACCGGTTCTCCGCCATCTACACCCCCGCCGTGGTCGCACTGGCGGGCCTCCTCGCGGGCGGAGGCTATCTCTTCACGAACGATGGCTCATCCTGGCTTTATCGGGGGCTCGTCCTGCTGGTGATTGCCTGTCCCTGCGCGCTGGTGATTTCCACGCCGGTCTCGATCGTGTCGGCGATCGGCGCCGCCACCCGCAACGGGATTCTCGTGAAGGGCGGCGCGGCGCTTGAGGACATGGCCCGGATCAGGACGGTCGCGATGGACAAGACCGGCACGATCACGCTCGGCCGGCCGGCAGTGACGAACGTCGTGCCGTTCAATGGCCACGGGGTTGACGAGTTGCTTGCGCTGGCCGCGGCCGCCGAGCGTTCGTCCGAGCATCCGCTGGCAAGGGCAGTCATCGCACGCGCGCTCCACGACAACGTGCC
>CADCWJ010000046.1 GCA_902806365.1 uncultured Thermomicrobiales bacterium | reverse complement strand
TGACGGGTCTTACGCCTGTTGATCCGGTAGGGCGACTCCCGGACAATGACGGCTCGGATGCCTGAGCCGCCACCCTGTCCTGGAGTCAAATGTGAAGAACGAGCGTGTCGTCGACCTCCTGCGTGACCTGGTCGCCATCCCCAGCGTCAACCCGATCTATGACCCGGCAAGCACGGGCGAGATCGACATGGCCGCCTACGTCGAGGCATGGGCCAGCGAGTTGGGACTGGAGACGATCCGGCAAGCCGTGTTCCCGGGTCGCGACAACGTGCTCGTTCGACTCGAAGGTCCCGCCGGCGCACCGGTGCTGTTGATGGAAGCGCACATGGACACGGTCGGCGTCGAGGCCATGCCCGGCGCCTTCACACCGGAGCTTCGCGAGGGCCGCCTGTATGGCCGTGGCGCCTGCGATACCAAGGGTTCGCTGGCCGCGATGATGGCGGCGGTCGAGCACCTGGCGGGCATGCGGGAAACCCTCACGTGCACCGTGGTGCTGCTGGCGGCAGTCGATGAAGAGACAAGCGGCATGGGGGCCCGTGCCCATGTTGAAGGTGGCGGCACTGCCGACGCGGGCATCGTGGGGGAACCGACCGGCGTCCGGATCGTCCACCAGCACAATGGATGCGTGCGTGGCAAGATCGAGGTAATCGGCAAGGCGGCGCACACCTCGGTCGCGGCCGAGGGGATCAACGCGATCGATGGCATGGCGGAGGTGATCCTGGCGCTGCGGGAGGTCAACCACGATCTTGCGATGAAACCGGGTGGGCCGGCGGAGCACGGCTCGCTAACCGTGAGCCTCATAGGCGGTGGTGCCGGGATCAACATTGTGCCCGAGCGGTGCGTGATCGAGTATGACCGCCGGACGGTGCCGGGAGGGACGTCCGCAGAAGCCCTGGTCGAGATCGACGTCGTGCTGGAGGGGGTGCGTGCCGCTCGCCCGGACCTCCGGATCGAACGACGCGATCCGTGGTTCATCGGGGACTCGTTGGACACCGCCACGGAGAGCGAGATCGTCGGCATCGCGAGCGCGGCGAGCGCATCGTTGGAACTCGATGCCACGCCGATCCGGGTGCCGTACGGGTCGGATGCCAGCAAGTTCCAGGAAGGCGGGATTCCGACCATCGTGTTCGGTCCCGGTTCGATCGCGAAGGCCCACGCCGTCGACGAGTCCGTTCCGGTCGAAGAGTTGGTCACCGCCACGGCATTCTACTGGGAGGTTGCCCTCCGCTTCGGATCAAACCGCTGACGCTCGGTCCTTCCATGACGCACACGGGCAGGGGGCCGTGATCCCGGGGTACCCCGTACCGTGGTTCCGCCGATAGCCCGACCATGATCCCTGATCGATGCCAATGCACGGCGCGAACCTGGTGGATGGCGCCAGCGGCTGTGGCGCTGGCGTCCTGCCGTGCCGAAGGATGTCGCTCACAACAACTAAAAGAGGCGACGTGTCTGCACCAGCCGCTTCCACAGCTGTCCAACGCATGGATTGATACCTTGCACCAGTTTTCTTCAGTAGCCGACAGCCGTGGACGAGGAATGGCGCTCCCGCTGGATCGGTGGACACGGCACCGAGCTATAAGAGCAATACACGCAACAGTCACCGGGGAGCGGTCGCAGTTCGGCCCCACACCCTTCGCAGCGGTAGCTGATTTGGCAGGAACGTTCGGGCATCACTTCCTGCCGGGTGAGCCCGCAGTGCGGGCAGGTCAGCG
>CADCWJ010000045.1 GCA_902806365.1 uncultured Thermomicrobiales bacterium | reverse complement strand
GTGTTCGTCTCGGTGCTGACCGGGTCGATGGTCAACGTCCTGCTCCCGCGGATCCGCGACGACCTCGCCGTCTCTCCCGCCCAGGTCGGCTGGGTGGTGACATCGTATGCAGTGGTGTATGCGATTGGCATCCCGCTCTATGGGCGGATCTCGGACGTCTTCGGGATTCGCCGGATCTACACCATTGGCCTGCTCGCCTTTGCCACGGGATGCCTGATCAGCGTGCTCGCGCCGAACCTGCCTCTGCTAGTCGTGGGGCGGATAGTCCAGGCATCTGGCGGCGCGGCTGTGGCTGCGCTGGCGCTCGTGGTGGTCGCCCGGGAAGTTCCCATTGCACGACGCGGCGCCGCCATGGGCCTGATCGGGGCCAGCGTTGGGATCGGCCAGGCGATCGGCCCCATGGCGGGGGGAGTCGTTGGCGATCTCCTCGGTTGGCGCGGGCTCTTCGTCGGGCCACTCGCCTTGATGCTGGCCATCATTCCGTTCGCCCGGAGGGTCCTGCCCGACACCCCAGTCAGCAACGAACGCCGCTTCGACCTGCTGGGTGGCGGCCTGTTCGGCCTTGGTGCCGGCGGGTTCCTCTTTGGAATTACGCAGGGGCAGTCTGCAGGCTTCGACCAGGTCGTCCCGCGGGCGAGTTTCCTGATCGCGGCGATCGCCATCATCGGCTTCGCGGCGCGGATTCGCGCAACCGCGCACCCGTTCGTGCCTCCTCGGCTCTTCCGGAACCGGGCCTACCGATCGCTACTAATCGCCGGCTTCCTGGTGATGCTGGGAAACGTCTCGGCCCTGGTGCTCCTCCCCTTGATTCTGGTGGACGTCAACGACCTCTCCATCCGCGAGGCGGGATTCGTGCTCACGCCTGGGGCGCTCGCGATCGCTGACGGCTCCCCGTACATCGGCAAGGTGTCCGACCGGATCGGGGTGTGGCGACCAATGCTCGCCGGCCTCGCGGTGATGACGCTGGCATTGCTCTATCTTTCCACGGTGGCCGCCGGAGGCTCAGCGCTCACGACCGCGGCCGGCATTCTCTTCCTGGGCGCCGGATTCGCGATGGTCGGGTCTCCGCTCAACAGCGCGGCGGCCAGCACGCTCACGCCCGAGGACATGGGAGCCGGGATGGGTATCTTCTCCGGGATGTATTTCCTCGGTGGCGGCACGGGGCCGGCACTCGCCGGGACGCTTCTCGCGGCGCGCCAGGAAGCGAACGTGGGGGCGCTCAATCCCTTCTACGATCTGGACGCCGCGGCGTATTCCGACTCGTTCCTGGTCCCGATCCTGGCGATTCTCGGCACTCTCGCGATCGTGGTCGCGCTGCGCGTCCGATCCGGGCTCGCTCCCTCGACACCTGGTTAGGTCATTGCGATGCGGCGAGGGCCCCGCCGCATCGACGCTGCCTCTTCGGGGAACCTGCGGCGGCTACCGTTATCCTTCATGGTTGTCAGGTCGATCCACGCCAGTGAGGAACCGCGTTGCTTAGGCCCACCTTTCCGATCGAGACCGAACGCCTGCTCCTTCGCCCCTGCGAGCCGCGCGATCTGGATGTGATGGCCGATATCCGGAGCCGGCCCGATGTCGTCCGCTACCTCTACTGGGACGTCCAGTCGCGGGAGGAGGTCGCCGGGGCGCTCGCCAACCGGATGACGATGACCGCGCTCGAGAAACAGGGTGATGGAATGGCGCTCGCCGTGGAGTTGAAGGACACCGGTGCCATGATCGGCGATGTCGTGCTCCAGTGGCTCAGCGAGGAGCATCGCCAGGGCGAGACGGGATTCGTCTTTCACCCCGACTATCACGGCAAGGGGTACGCCTTCGAGGCGGCCCGCGAGATGCTGCGGCTTGGGTTCGACGACCTTGGGTTGCACCGAATCATCGGGCGCTGCGATGCCCGGAACACCGCCTCGGCCCGGTTGCTGGAGCGCCTTGGGATGCGCCGGGAGGCGCACTTTCGCGAGAACGAGTGGTTCAAGGGCGAGTGGGGCGACGAGTTGATCTACGCGATGCTCGACCGCGAGTGGACGGAGCGCCGCTGATGATTCAAGCCGCTCAGCTGTCGGATTGGGATAGAAGTGATCCTTGAGCGCAAAACCAAGCGTGGGGCGAGCTGCTGATACCGGTTGACGGCTACCGGTGACGACGCACCTCGAAGAGATCGCCTACGGGCACACTAAAGCCGGGGAGCACATCACCGCCGTCGAGCTGGTCGTCCGAACCGAGCTCACGCTGTCCATCGGCGTCGTACACCGTGACGGCTGTCTGTTGCGGCCAAAGCACCCAGACGAGCCGCGTGCCGGCGTCCAGGTAATCATGAACCTTGCGGTGAATGTCGGCCGCACGATCGTGGGGCGAGACGATCTCCACGGCGAGCGTTGGTGCGCCTTCCCAGAATCCTTCGGGTATGCCGTCCTCCGGCACCTGGCTCCAGGCAAGGAACGAGACGTCCGGAATCCGGAGTTGATCGGGCTCGCGGCGCAGCACATAGCCGACACCATCGGGCAGCACCAGCCCTAGACTCCATTGGCGGACGAAACCTTGAAGAAGCTCGATCAGCATCAAAGCGATCACGCCGTGCAACGCTCCAGCACCGGGCACTTCTCTCAGCTCTCCATCGATCAGCTCGATCGTATAGCCGGGCTTCTCCGGAAGGTCCAACACGTCTTCGGCGGTCAACAGGTGCTTGACGCTCATGCTCTTGCTCCAGCTCGTAACGGGTTTGATCCATGATAGAACGTCCTGGCGGCGATGGTTGGGGGTCGCGGCAAACGAGACGTCGTGGCCATGGCAATGGTGCCTGACCTTGAAGCGCTCCTGGAGTTCAGCTGTTGCAGACGATGTCGCGCCAGAAGTCATTGAAGCGGGGTCCATCGACTGCGGTTACCACCGGGTACGGACTGCCGGCCGGGTCCCGCGTCATGTGCAACTGCTCGCCCACGACGTCGAGCCGGAGCGACATCGGCTCGATCGTGACCCCGTCCCACCCCAGCGCGACGGCGCAGGCGAGCGGATCGTGCTGAAAGTTGAGGATGTCGTCCGGCACTCGCTCATGAGCGCGACCATGGACCTCCTCGTTCCGATACTCCCGCTTCTGCGCCTCGCCCTGCCTCGCGATCAGCTCGCCGAGCGGGCCCAACCGCCGCAGGTCGTCGAGGTACGCTCGCCGCAGCGCGGTCTGGACCGTGATCTCCAGAGGAACAAGTGTGGGAATGCAGTGCTGGAGCACGTGATAGGCGGACGCCACATCGACCTGCACGTTGAAGTCGTCGTCCCGACCCCATTGCGGGTATCCGGGCGGCACAGGGTTGACGTAGCCGCCCATCAGGCAAACTGGTGCCTCGGCCAGCAACCCCGGATGCAGCGTGTCGAAGAGCGCGAAGTTCGTGTACGGCCCGATCCCGATGATCGTCGCGTCGCTTTGGATGCTGTGCTCGATCAACTCGAAGGCGAGCTCGATCGGCCCCGGCACAGGCGCCACCGGCTCCGGCCAGTAATCGTCGTGCTCGGGAAAGCCCATAGGGTAGGCATAGTACCCACCCGACTGATCAGCCCCGGCCGCAACCGGGATATCGCCCCGTCCGGCGAGCCCCAGCACGTAGTGGACGTACCCGGCGCGCCGACCGTCGATGTCCCCGACCGTGGTAATCCCGGTGATCTCCACCCCCGGCCATTTGAGGAGCATCGCCAGGGCGCAGACATCGTCCAGATCCCCCGCCAGGTCGGTATCGAGATGAATCTTCATCGGTCGCATCACCATCGTTGCCGTCGCCGGCATCAGCGCTGGGTCGAACGCCAGACCGACCCTCATCGACATGATACTGTTGCCACCGGCCCCACCGGGCAAGCGGCAACGATGGACACATGGGACGGGGCGACGCGTGAAGATCTATTCGTGGAACGTCAACGGCATCCGTGCTGTCATCAGGAAGGGTGTCTTCCAGGAATTTGTCGCGGCCCATCAACCGGACATCCTGTGCCTGCAGGAAACCAAGGCGCGGCAGGAGCAGGCGCAGCCCGACCTACCGGATTACCGCGAATACTGGCACTCGGCGG
>CADCWJ010000044.1 GCA_902806365.1 uncultured Thermomicrobiales bacterium | reverse complement strand
CGGTGTCGCGCTCGTCCGGGGGTTCGGCCTGAGTTCCGGGGCGATCGCAAGCTCGATCGCGCACGATGCGCACAACATCGTCGCCGTCGGCACCAACGACGACGACCTGCTGGCGGCGATCGCGACGGTCGCCGGAGTCCAAGGCGGACTGGTGGTGATTGACCGAGGACGAGTGCTCGCCATGGTCGAGCTGCCGATCGCCGGCCTCGTCTCGGACTTGCCAGCCGCCGAGGTCGCCAGCGCCTATGCCGCCGCGGAAGAGGCAGCGCGGAGCCTCGGCTCGACTCTCGATAGCCCGTTCGGGCAACTCGCCTTCATGTCCCTCTCGGTAATCCCGGAGGCACGCGTCACGGATCGGGGATTTCTCGATCTGCGAATCTGAGCGCGGGGAGTGGCAGCGCGATTCAGCGTCTGTCCCTCGTGTCTTTCCAGGTGATACACTCGCGGCCCAGTGCCGCGCGGCGCCACGCTCGCCTCTTTGGAGACATGTTCCCTCTTATGCGCAATCCTCCCGACCCATTGAGCACGCCCGTCCTTTCGTGGAACACGCGCCAGGACGCCGATGTCGTGGTCGTCGGGGCCGGGATTGCGGGGCTTGTCTTCGCTTTGCGCCTTCCACCCAGCCTGAACGTCATCGTCGTCACCAAGGGAGCGCTTGGCGAGAGTAATACCCGCTACGCCCAAGGTGGACTCGCCGCCGCTGTTGGACCGGACGACGACCCTGACCTTCACTTCGCTGACACGATCGCCGCCGGAGCCGGTCTCTGCGATGTCGCCGCTGTCCGCACACTGGTCGATGAGGGGGTTGCCGCCGTCCAATGGCTGGAGGCGCATGGCACGACGTTCGATGAAGTGGGCGACCGACATGTACGAGCGCTCGGCAGAGAGGCTGCGCATAGCCGAAGTCGTGTGCTGCACGCCGGGGGCGATGCGACTGGTGCGGAAATCGAGCGATCGCTCGTCAGGCAACTGCGCATCCGCCCGTCGGTCAGCTTGCTCGAGCACACCGCCGCAATCGACCTCGTGACCGACGGTGGTGACAGCTGCCGTGGCGTGATCGTACAGACGGACGGATCACCATCACGAACATTGCTCGCTGCTCCCGTAACCGTGCTCGCGAACGGCGGAGCGGGGCAACTGTGGGCAGTCTCCTCCAATCCGCCGGGAGCGACCGGCGACGGCATCGCGATGGCGCTCCGGGCCAGTGTCGTAGTGGCCGACCTTGAGTTCACGCAGTTTCACCCGACCGTGCTGGCGGCCGATGGCATCGAGCCGTTTCTCGTGTCGGAAGCTGTCCGTGGCGAAGGCGCCTATCTCCGCTCGGTTTCGGGGGAACGGTTCATGACAGCGATCCACCCGATGGCCGAGCTAGCGCCACGCGATGTCGTCGCCCGGGCCAT
>CADCWJ010000043.1 GCA_902806365.1 uncultured Thermomicrobiales bacterium | reverse complement strand
GGCCGCTTGTCGCCCAGCTCATCAACCAGTTCCTCAACGATGTTCACTGGGGCGATCTGGATTACCTGATTCTCGATCTCCCGCCGGGCACGGGCGATGTCCAGCTCACGCTGGTCCAGAAGATCCCGATCGCCGGAGCGGTGATCGTGACCACGCCGCAGGAGGTCGCGCTGGCCGACGCGGTCAAGGGCCTGAAGATGTTCCAGGAGGTGAAGACGCCGATCCTGGGCATCGTCGAGAATATGAGCGGCTTCATCTGCCCGAGTTGCGAGGCGGTGCATCCGATCTTCGGTGAGGGCGGCGGGCAGCGGACGGCGGAGGAGCACGGCGTCGAGCTGCTGGGGCAGATCCCGATCGAGCCGGGGATCCGCGCCGGGGGCGATGCCGGCGAGCCGATCGTGGCCGGCGCGCCGGAATCGCGGACGGGCCAGGCGTTCGCCCATCTGGCGGAGCGGGTCGCCACGCAACTGGCGGTCCAGGCGGTCGCCACGCCGCGCAAGCCAACCATCATGCTCCGCAACGTCGGCTAGCCCACCGGGACGGCGGTGCAGGCGATCCCCCATCGCCATCCGGTTGGGGAGGCACCGCGCGGCGGCATGGAGCCCGGATCGAAAGCCATCATCCGGGGACGATCGCTGCGTGCTCCCCCAGGCTACCGTGTGGCGGACGGCG
Organism: uncultured Thermomicrobiales bacterium; assembly: GCA_902806365.1. Taxonomy (GTDB): domain Bacteria; phylum Chloroflexota; class Chloroflexia; order Thermomicrobiales; family UBA6265; genus CADCWJ01. The sequence goes on along the minus strand of CADCWJ010000043.1, from coordinate 1,823 downwards.
TTTCCGCCCGCGTCGGCACGGTGTCGTCCGGTGCCGCCTGCCAGGGATTCCCCTGCGTACGGGACGGGGCGCTGGCGATCCGAGATCGCCGTGGGGGCGGACAGGGTCGCCCCCCGCGGGCAGGTTGCTCTTGTCCGTTAACGACCGCGTGGACCAGGCTTGTCAGCCGGTCCACGCGCGTTTCGTTTTCGATTGTGCGGTCATGCAATCCAGCGTCCGTAAGGGCTGGAAAGGCGGCTGCCTCGATCCCCGTCTCCGGAGCGCTCGAGGCTCCCCGTCCACTCTACCGGTTCGATACCATACACCTCCTCGTGTCACCATGCCCTGCAGCTGGCGAGTCGGTATCGTGTCACGGTTGGAGAGAGCATCGACACAATCGGCGAAGGCGGCCCGGTGGGGCCGACCTCGTTCGTCGCGTCCCGAGCCGCTCGTCCGGAATCGGGCTGGATGGCGAGGCGCGTATCAGGCCCCCGTCATCCATACGGATTCACCGCAGACAAACCGCCATGGGCGATACATGATGCACGCTGGCTCCTTGAGCCGGCCGGATGTTGCGCCCATTCCCGGTGCCGGAGTGCGGCCACGGGAGAACGCAGATACCACGCTCGGTCGATCGAACCCTGGCCCGGTTGCCAATGATAAGACGGGTTAGCTCCGTCGCTGCCTCGGTCGGGCGATCATCGAACGATAGGCGCATCGTAGGGATTGACTGCGCCGATGTCAACCCTTCGGGAACCACGCTCGTGACCTGGCAATCCCCTCCGGACGCGACGGCCTCGTGTGCGGTGGCCCTACTCCGTCCGTCCGCGAGGTGACGTTCGTGGGCGGCGGCAAGGCATTCAGGAGGCAAGAGCGAAGACGGCCGGCCCATGAGGGCCGGCCGTCTTCTCCATTCCACCATCCGGTTGACCGGATACCAGTCTGGTTGTGCATCTCACGGGATGGCGGGTGGGCGTTTACGCGCAATCCCCGCGTGATCTCGTGGTGAGATCAGGTTAGATCGTGCGGCGCTGTCGCCACGCGAATCCGGCACCGAGGGCCACCAGGCTCATGGCACCCAGCAGCAGCACGATCGCGCTGCCACTCGTGCCCGCATCGGCACCCTGACCGGTCGAAGGAAGGGCACTCACTTCAGCGACACCGGTCGCACCATCGGCTCCGTCAGCACCATCGGCTCCGTCAGCACCATCGGCTCCGTCGACACCATCTTCACCAGCGGCTCCGCCGTCGCCGTCCTTGTCCTCACCGCCGCCGTCGCCGTCCTTGTCACCAGGAACCGGGGTCGCGCCGTCCTTGTCGGCGGCCGGGTTGAGGACGGTGACCGCAGTCACCTCACCGGCAATGATGTCGAAGGTGAAGAAGACGTTCTCGTCAAGCTCGAGCAGGGTGAAGCCGACGCCCGGCGCAAGATCGACCGACGCCCTGCCGGCGTCAAACTCGGCAACCGGCGTGACAAAGGCTGTGTCCCCAGGCGCGAACACCTCGAAGGACGCGAAGCCCTCGACGCAGCTCGCATCCGGCTCGCCACCGGCGGTCGTCACCGAGTCTCCGATGATCGCCGTCGGCTCTTCGATGTTCACGCAGTCGAACTTGCTGACCACGAGTGTGCCCGGCTACGCGATTGGTGTTGCTTGCGCGCCGACGCTCGCGAAGGATCCCGCGAACAGGCCAAGTGCCAGAAGCACCATAGCCACGACGCGGAAACGCAGAATGTTCCGCATGTTCTCTCCCCTCCCCTTGAATACCAAAGGGTGAAACGAAAAATCTCTCAGGCCGCCCACCGGCCTCGCCCGCACCGTTGCCACCTGCCGCTCCGCGACACG
>CADCWJ010000042.1 GCA_902806365.1 uncultured Thermomicrobiales bacterium | reverse complement strand
GCCTCCTCCAAGGGGACGGAAGCGGGAGAATCCCCGCACTCGACGACCAGTCGCGCCTGGGTCTCGGACGAGAACAGGTAGTCGATGAACTCGGCGGCAGCGTCAGGGTTCTCGGCGTTCGCGTTGATGGAGACCGTCGAACCAATGCCTAGGTCGTAGATCGCGTCACCAGTCGTTGACGGCATCGGCACCCAGGCCCACTCGTTCCCCTCGTCACCGAAGAAGGTGTTGAGGTCGGCCACGGTCCACGAGCCTTCGATCTTCATCGCCGCTTCGCCGGAGGCGAGAGCCGAGTTCGCATCGGCGAATGTCGTCGTGTAGTAGCGATCTACCCCGCCCATGAACCAGCCATTCTGCTGGGCTTCATTCAGGGCGGTGATCGCCTCCACGAACTCCGGATCGGTCCACGGCTTCTCACCGGTCAGCGCCGCGTAAACCGCATCTGGGCCGGCGACGTGATTCAGGAATTCGCCGACGAACCACTCGTTGGCGTCCCGGAACTCCTGGTTGGCATGGGCGAACGGGATGATGTCCGCCGCGGCGATCTCCTCCGCGAGCGCCATCAACTCGTCGATCGTCTTGGGTGCCGTCCACCCGTTCTCCTCGAACAGCGTCTTGTTGTAGAAGAGAGCCAGCGTCTCGACCTGGTTCGGGATGCTGTAGAGGGTGCCATCGACCTTGCCGAGGTCCATCGCCCACGGGGCGAACCGCTCGTTCCAGCCGTATTGGGCAGCGTAGTCATCGAGCGGGAGCAATTGCCCGGCCTCGGTGACATTCACCGCGAACGCCGGACCGGGCGTGTAGACGACGTCCGGTCCCTCGCCGCCCGCGAGGGCCGTCTGCGTCGCCTGCCAGCGATTGGGTTGCAGGCGGGGCTCGACGACCACGGTGTCACTCTGTTCGTTGAACGGGTCGACGGCGGCCGCGATCCGGCATTCGGCGGTCTCGGAACCACTGGTGGAATCGAGCCAGAGGGTGATGGTCGCCTTCTCTTGGGCCCGGCTGATCACGGCTCCCGGTGCGATCGCCACCATCGGCACCAGGAGTGCCAGCACCATCATCAACATGGCCCGGTGGTGGGCTGAGCGTCTCACAGTCATGGCTTCCGCCTCCTCATCCCGTCACTCCCGTCGCCGCGGGAGAACCCGGCGCACACCGCCGGGCGATCTGACAACATGACATCCGCCGTCACGTTCGCAACCGACCCTGGATGATCAGACCAATCACACCTCCGCTAGGAATCTCGGTAGGCAGGACCTCTGCCCGGCTCATCAGTGGCATCGTATCGCAAGTTTTCCGCGCACGCTGACCGACTCCGCTGGACTCCATGAGCGCGGTAACCGCGTCTGAACTTGCTCGATCGGTGACGCAGCGACGTGCGAGGTGTCTACTCCTCACCATTAAACGGCCCGAACGAGGCCAAGCGAAACACCGTCTTCACCTCAGACGGACACGCCGCCGAGTCCGACAAACGCCCGAAGCTCGTCGCCCACTCGCGGCCCAAGCAGCACCGACCGGGCGGGCCGAAACCCGCCCCGGACGTCACGCCGCAGGGCCTCAAAATTCACCGCTCCCGGCACCGCCGCCAAGGGGCCCCACCAGACCGATCGCCGACATGATCGGCGCGGCCGTCGCCGG
>CADCWJ010000041.1 GCA_902806365.1 uncultured Thermomicrobiales bacterium | reverse complement strand
GCCGATGTCCGCCGTGCCGACTCTCGCCGCGCCGCGCTGGTCGGTATTGGGAGAGGTTGCCGTGTTGCCGGCGTTGATGGCGGGCGATCCGGGCAGCAGAGCGTTCGTCATCGTCGGACCGCCGTTGTTGGCGAGCCAATTGAGATGAGGATCCTGGCCGACGATATTGCCGGTCGTGTCGCCCGTTACTGTGCCCCCAATGCCGAGCAGATTGTAGCCCTGCGAAGTCAGCGTACCATCGAAATCTCCAAAATACTCTTCAGACTCATAAACCCCTCTGTTCCTGGCAATGATCGAATTTCGGGCATTGACGGTGCCAGCGTTGTTACAAATGCCAGCCCCGTAAAAGCAGGTATAAATACCTGCTTGGTTGACGGCGACAGTCGCATGGCTCAGGTTCACTGTGCCGGATCGGACGTAAATTCCGCCACCGGCGCCGAATTCTCCAGCAGCATTCTGCGAGACGGTGGAATTGGTCAGCGTCACCGTCGCGCCATCGAGGTAAAGCCCCCCGCCCTCATACAATGAATTATTGGACGCGATGGTTGAATTGGTGATCGATACGGAACTGTTGTTGGTGGCGTAAATCCCGCCGCCACTTTGCGCAGAATTGCCCGAGACCGTCGAATCGGTGATGGTCAGCGATGAACCATTAAAGACGATGCCGCCGCTTCCATTGTTGGTGACGATCGAGTTGACGAGAGCCACCGTGCCTCCGCCCCAAATTCCGTTGCCGTTATCTTTGATGACCGAATTCCTGACGGTCAGGTTTCCCGAGTTCCCGATTCCGCTGTCATTGCGGAGAACGGAATCGGTCAGGGTCAGGTTTCCCGAGTTCACAATTCCAGAGCCGCCTCCGTCCGCGACGGTCAAACCGGAAATCTTCGCCGTCCCACTGCCTTTCACGTCGAAGCCGCCGTAGCGAACGATCAGCGCGTCCGCGCCCGGTCCCTGAATCGTCAGATTCTTGTCGATGTTGATCTTCCCGGCCGTCAGCGGAATCGTGCCGCGCACCGCATCGCCGAAGGTGATCGTACCGCCCGGGCAGACATCACTCGCTGCCTGCCGCAGCGTTCCCTCGCCCGCGTCTGAAGTATTCGCCACCACCGGGTTCGAGACGCAGACTGGAGGCGGCGGTGCGCCCGAGTCGAGGACGCGGAGGCGGTAATCGGTGACGAACGAGCTGGTGCCGCTGGTCGTCGTGACCGAGAAATCGAACAGGCCCGTCTGAGCGGTTCTGCCGCCGACGGTGCCGTTTGTCGAAAGCGAAAACCCGGTCGGCAGTGCGCCGCCCGTCAGCGACCCGCCGCCGATCGTGTAGCTGTAAGCGATGTGGGTGAAAGCGTCGGGCAGTTGGGCGACAAAATTGCCGCCGTTCGTCGAGTTGTTGACCTCGAACGCGCCGATGTCTGCCGTGCCGACTCGCGCCGCGCCGCGCTGATCAAAAGCGGGCGAGGTCGCCGTGTTGCCGGCGTTGATGGCGGGCGATCCGGCCAGCAGAGCGCGCGTCAGCGTAGGGCTGCCGAAGGAACCGGCCGGACCGAGGCGAGGATCCGCGCCGAGGATATTGCCGGTCGTGTCGCCGGTGATCGGCGTCGCGTTTCCATTAGGCGAAGGGTTGACGAGCAGATTGTAGCCCTGCGAATACAGCGCGGAGCCGGAAAGACCGTTGATGATGGAATTCCGGGCGCTGATCACGGCGTCACCATGCCTGCGTTCTACCAGAATGTTGTCCGTGACGGTGGAGTTGATCAGATGCAGTTCCGCGGCTGGATCATCCTCTGTGTTCTGATCCACGGTCAGCATGAGAATTGCGGTTCCGTATCCCGGATCGCAGCGGTCGTTACAATTTCTCTGCGCAAAACCCCGGTCTTCATTGCCCGCGATCGTGGAGTTGGTAATCGTCACTTTTCCGTTTCGGTTAGTGATTGCGCTGCCCCAGATCGGAGCAGTCGTAGTCCCAGGACCCACTACGATGGCACCTTCCGTGGCGACATTGCCGGTGATGCTTGAATTCGTGAGGGCCACGCTGCTCGAGATGAAGGCGTTGAAAATTCCGCCGCCCGTCGCTGCAGAATTGTCCCGAATCGTTGCATTGGTGAGTGCCGCATTGCCGCTGTTATAGATTCCACCACCCTCACCCGCCACGTTGTGGCTGAGAATCAGGTTGGCGACCGTCAGGTTTCCGTGATTCCTGATTCCGCCGGCGAGGTTATCGCGGACGACGGAATCGGTGAGGGTCAGGTTTCCGTAGTTCACAATTCCAGTGCCACCTCCGTCCGCGATCGTCAGACCGGAAATGGCCGCCGCGGGGACATCGCCCACGATGAAGGCGCCGTAACGAACGCTCAACGCGCCCGCGCCCGGTCCCGCAATCGCAAGATTTTTGTTGATCGTAATGACATCGCTCAGCGCAATCGTGCCGCGCACGTCATCGCTGAAGGTGATGAAGCTGTCGGGCGGCGCATCAAGCACCGTCTGCCGGAGCGAACCCGCGCCGCTGTCGGCATTGTTCGTCACGACAACGGCTCTGCTAAACTCGACCTGATCGAGCAGCACGGTGAAATCGCCCGAACCGCTGGTGATGAAGGCGACCTCCAGGCTGGCAGCGGTGGCGGTGAAGGCGGCCGACGTTTTCTGGACGTAAGGGTTTGTGCCGCCTACCGCCCGCACCGCGTGCGTGGGCACCACCGTCACGCCGCCGACGGTGACCTGCAGGTTCGCAGCACTCGTGCCGGTGCGCCGATTCTCGTAGTAACGCAGCACATACTGTGCGCCGACCACCAAGCCCGACACGGTCTGGCGCATCGTGTTGGGGCCGTAGAGGAACGCCACCTTCTCTCCGTCGGGTATCGCGCCG
>CADCWJ010000040.1 GCA_902806365.1 uncultured Thermomicrobiales bacterium | reverse complement strand
GAGCACGATCGCGATCCCGACCGCGAACCCGAGCGGATAATCGTCCAGGCTGAAGCCGATCGCGCCGCCGATCCCGATTCCGAGAAAGAGGCCGGAGCCCCAGGCGATGGCCTGGCGCTGGCGTTTCAGGCTTGCGTCGGAGAGGGAAGGCTCGGGATCGGACACAGGGTGACCTCGCGATGTAGCGGATGACCTAGCGGTCGTGGTCTGGCCGGTCCGCACTGGAGCGAAACCCCCAGCGGTAGACGAGCCCGGCGGAGACCGCAACGATCAGGAGAACGATCCAGATCCCGCCGTCGGTAGCGGCGATGATCACGCTGCTGGCGGCAAGGATCAGGGCGAGCACGACCACCAGCGAGACCACCCGGAGAAGACGCGGCGGGATCCCGCCCGGCTGGGCGTCGTCATCTCCTCGGTCGGCGTTACGGTGGTCTGGTGTATTCCCGAGCATCGGTCTCCTCCAGCACCCAAGCGTATCCGATACGGCAACGGGGCGACGCCGCGTGGGAGGAATCGGGGACGATACCGCACAATGCCGGCACCGGGAGCGAACCGGGGGGTCCCGGCCCGCACCGCGGAGACACCTCGCTCCTGTCGACATGACCCCAAGGACCACACAAGATGGCGAAGACATCACGCTCCGTAACGACATCGACCGCGCCGCGCGCCGTAATCTGGGATGTCGACGGCACCCTGATCGACTCGGCGGATGCACACATCCTGAGCTGGCAAGAGGTTTTCGCCCGCGAAGGCTATCCCGCGATCGAGCGGGCAACCTTCGACCGCTGGTTCGGCCGCCGCACGACGGATGTGCTGCGCGAGCACTTCGGGCCAGCGGTCGAGGACACCGAGCTGCTGCGGGTCGGCAACGCCAAGGAAGCACATTACCGGGAGGCGCTGGAAGCGGTCGGTGTGGAGCCACTGCCCGGTGTCGAGGGATGGCTCGATTTCCTCGCCGAGTCCGGTTGGCGGCTCGGGATTGGCTCGTCGGCCCCGATTGCGAATCTCAACCTGATTCTGGACTTCAGCGGGCTGGCGCTTCATTTCGACGCAGTCGTGAGCCAGGAGGATGTGCGGCGCGGCAAGCCTGACCCGGAGGTGTTCCTGACCGCGGCGAGCCGCCTCGAGGTCGATCCCTCGCGGGCGATCGTGGTCGAGGATGCCGCGGCCGGAATCATCGCCGCGCACCGGGCCGGGATGCGGACGGTCGGGGTCGGACCGTATCACGACACGCTGGGGGCGATGGTTTCGGTCGCGACGCTGGTCGACCTTCCCGAGGACACGTTCGATCGGCTGTTGAGCGAACCGGTTCCGGAGAACGACGCATCCTCGTCGACCACGACGGGGTAAGGCTGGTTCGCAATCGTTGTCCAATCATCGGTTGCAGGGGCGGGCGAGCGGACTTCGCCGCGAACCTTTGCATGGAGGAACCTGTCCGCGGGCGCCTGCCCTGAGCTTGTCGAATGGGCCCGCCCGCGGCTGCGCCCGCGAACGTGTGCCATTGCGATCACTCCCTGATCCTGCTTGTTCATACGCGGTGTTCTCCCCCACGGCCCCGCCGATCGGGGGCGTTTGCGGGCGACGCGGGGACCAACGTGAAGCTTCGCTTCACCGGGCCGCCACCGATGCCGCTTACGAGGGCGGTCCCGACAAATGTCGCTGCTGGATGGCGAGGTGCTACGCTCCGGCGACAACCGTGGGTTGCGGGGCACCCTGGTCGATGCCGAGCAGGCGCTCGCCCAGCGCATTGAGCTTTGTGCGCAGCTCCGCGGGCTCCACGATCGTCATCGGATAGGGCAGCTCGCTGATCCGCCAGGCGAACCAGTCGAGATTGTCGGTGGTGCAATAGAGGCGGGTTCGCCCGTCCGGCCGGGCTTCGAGCAGCGCGGTCGGCGGCATGACGAAGTGCGCGACATCGTCCACTGCCGCATCGACCACGATCTCGACAGTCCATCCCGATCGGGTCAGGGCGAGTGAGCGGGTCACAGCCTCCTCGATGTCGAACCCGATCGGTGGATCGAACCGGTGGGGAAGCAGGTCGATCCGCCGCACGCGATCGACCCGGAAGGTGCGCGGTCCCTTTCGCAAATGACACCAGCCGTGCATGTACCAGCGCCCGTAATGGGCCAGCACCCCATAGGGCTCGACCTCGCGGGCGGTCTGGTCACCATCGGCCCGGCCGTAGCGAATCCAGCACCGTTGGTGCGTCATGGCCCCCTGAATCAGCGTCGCAAGGACCATCGGGTCGGGGAAGGCATCCGATTCCGGCCAGGGATTCTCGGCCATCCGGAATCCATCGCGGATCGTCGCGATCTGGTCCGCCAGCTCACGGGGCAGCACGCGCTCGATCTTGCCGAGCGCGTTGGCGACCGGCGTGGGGAGGGTGGCGGAGTTGGAGGTGCGGGTGTTGAGCAGCGCGACGGCGAGCCCGATCGCCTCCTCGGCGCTGAACATCAACGGTGGCATCCGGAATCCGGGCCGGAGCCAGTAGCCACCGGTGCGGCCCGCGGCCGGCTCGACCGGGATTCCCATATCCTGCAGCGTCACGACGTAGCGCCGGATCGTGCGCGTCGTGACGCCCAGCTCGTTGGCGAGAGCGGGGCCGGTGATGCCGGGCCGATCCTGGAGCAGCTCCAGCATCGCCAGCACACGGCTCGTCGGTCGCGTCGCGTCGAGCATTTCGGCCCCCTCCGGTACTCCCGATCCAACCGAACAAAAGCGGACCAAAAGTGTCCGCTCATGTCGCTATTCTATATCCAGAAGCGGTGGAGAACCAGCGGGCGGCAGTCTTCAGACTCATTCGGCAAGGAGGACGGCGATGCGATCGGAACTTCGGGAGCGTGGCGGGAAGACGGCCCTGGTGGTGATCGATGTCCAGAACGGCGTCGTCGCGGATGGCTGGGATGCCGACGGTGTGGTCTCGCGGATCGCCACGGTGATCGAGGCGGCTCGCGCGAGCGCGACACCGGTTGTCTACATCCAGCACGAAACCCCCGGAGAGGATGATCTGGATATCGGTTCGGAGAGCTGGCGGATCCATGATGCGATCACGCCAAGAGCGGGCGAGCCGGTCGTCGCGAAGCAACATGGCGACGCATTCGTCGAGACCACGCTGGAGGCGACGCTCGCGGGGCTGGGCGCCGGGCACCTGATCCTCGCCGGTGCGCAATCGGACGCCTGCGTGCGCTCCACATCGTATGGCGCGTTGGCGGCGGGTTATGACATCACGCTCGTCAGCGACGCCCATACCACGTCGGACCGTCCAACCGAGGCCGGTGTCATCCCGGGGGAGATGGTGGTCGCGCACGTCAACCTGGCGAACCAGTTCATCGATTATCCGGAGACGACATCACGTGTCATCCCGCACAGCGAGGTAACGCGCGAACTGACGGCGGCCGTGACGACGTAGTTTGGCGATACGGAGATTCGACACAACGAACGCGAGGCGCACCATGCTCACCGGTAACAACCTCGATCTGCTGGACAACGCAGTGGAGAGTCACCAGTCCCGGCTCCGGGAGGCGGCGCGGGACGCGAGGGGCCATCTCCCACGGAGTCGTGAGGCAGGAGCGCATCCCCTCCGGGTCCGGCTCGGGGATCGCCTGATCGCCTGGGGCCTGTCGCTCCGGGGCGGCTTGCCCGGCGGGCTGCCTGATGTTCCCGTTACAGGTCTCCATGGACTGGCCCAGCGCTCGTGATCCACGGCCTCATCGGCGGTCCCGGCGAGGCGGGGAACCTGTTCCATTCGCGTGGTACACTCTGCGATCAGGAACGCTGGGCGAGCGGTCCGGCGCCATAGCCAAGCGGTAAGGCACGGGTTTGCAAAACCCTGATCGTCGGTTCGAATCCGACTGGCGCCTCCAGGGTAGCTATCCACCAACGAGATGATGACGCGGCGCCGGTCGGTGCCGCGTCTTTTCCATTCCACCGGAAGCGAGACGACCATGCCAGCCCCCGACCATGAGGTGACGACCGGGAGCCGCCGCGCGTTCGACGGCAAGATGCTCCATGTCCGGGTCGACGACGTGACCCTGCCGTCGGGCCGGACAAGTGTCCGCGAGGTGATCGAGCATCCGGGATCGGTGATCATCGTGCCGCTGACGCCTGACGATGAGGTGCTGATGATCCGGCAGTTCCGGCACGTGACGGGAAAGGTCTTGCTGGGGCTCCCGGCCGGGCTGATCGATCCGGGCGAGGAGGTCCTGGGGACGGCGCGGCGGGAGCTGCGCGAGGAAACTGGCCATGAGGCGGAATCGCTGCGGCTGCTGACGACGGTATTCGCGAGTCCGGGGTACACCGAAGAGCGGTCGTCGATCGTGCTCGCGGAGGGATGCCGGCCCGTCGCGCGGGAGCCGGACCAGGACGAGCCGATCGAGCTGGTGCGTTATACGCTCGGGAGCCTTTCGACGCTGCTGGTTCCCGGCGACACCCAGCTGGAGGATGCCCACGCGATGCTCGGGTTGTTGTGGCTGCTGCGCCTGCGCGGGATGTGATCGGAGGCACCGATCGTCTGTGCCTTCCGTAGACGAGTCCTCTTGTCATTCTGACCAACGGGAATAATCCCCCGACGATGGGCCGCATCCGCCAACAGATGATCCTGAAGGGATCAAGCGGATGCGGTCCATCAATGGCTGCGCCATTGCCTATGGAGCCGATCCGGGCAACCGTATTGGAGTCGTTCGATCGACATGCCAGGCATGGTGTCCATTCGGATGGTGTCACGACGCCCGGTCATGCCGTGCTCCCCATCCCTTGTCACCCCATAGCGAAGGATCTCCGCGCGAAGCGCTCGACGGCGCAGCCGACGCCAGGCATTGGGTAGCCCTACTTGTGCCCACTTCGCCCTGGATGACGGGGCATGGTGGGATGTTTGGCCGGAGACGTCGGGGCTGCCACCTGATTGCACCGGGCGACCAGACTTTTCCAGGGCAGCCACGCAGGGCTGCCCCTACCGGTTTCCGCAACCACTCCCGGTGGGGCCCGCCCGCAGCACGGTCAACCTTTTCCCTTTGCGCGTTCAATGCGGAGATGGTCGAGGCTCAGCCGAGTTCACGGTGGGCAATGTCGGTGCGGAACCAGCGGCCCGCGAAGGTGATCGATTCGGCGGCGGCATAGGCGCGATCGTGCGCCGTCTTCAAATCCGGCCCTCTCCCGACGACGGTCAGCACCCGGCCGCCCGAGGTCACGACCGTGCCGTCGTTCGCCCGCGTCGTGCCCGCGTGGAAGACGAGCACGTTGTCTCCCCCGACATCATCCAGCCCGTCGATCGGGAAGCCGGTTGGATAGGGACCGGGGTAACCCGCTGAGGCGAGCACGACGCCAACGGCGTGGCCGTCATGCGCCGGCTCGGGCGCGGTGGCCAGCGTCCCCGTCGCCACGCCGAGCAGGAGGTCAGCGAGATCGCCGGTGAGCGTCGGCAGCACGACCTGGGTCTCGGGATCGCCGAAGCGGGCGTTGAACTCGATCACCTTCGGACCGCCCGGGGTGAGCAGGAGCCCGGCGAAGAGAACGCCCCGCAAGGGTGCCCCGCGCCCTGCCATCTCCCGCACCGCGGGCGCCAGGATGCTCTCGCGAATGGTCGCGAGCAGGGCATCGTTGACGATCCGGGTCGGGGAGAAGACGCCCATGCCGCCGGTGTTGGGGCCGATGTCGCCATCGAAGGCGCGCTTGTGATCGCGGGCCGGCGCGAGCACGCGGACCGCGTCGCCATCGGTGAGCGCCAGGATCGACACTTCCGGCCCATCGAGAAACTCCTCGATCACGACCGTCGCTCCGGCCTCGCCGAAAACGCGATCCTCCATGATCGCTCCGAGCGCGGCGTCAGCCGCCGACCGGTCGGCGGCGACGGTCACGCCCTTGCCCGCCGCCAGCCCGTCGGCCTTGACCACGACCGGGCCGCCCTGACCGATCTCCTCGATCGCGCGGCGGCCATGTGCTCGATCGGTCACCGCGATCGCGCGCGCGGTCGGGATTCCCGCCGCCGCCATCATCTCTTTCGCCCACGCCTTGCTGCTCTCGATCCGGGTTGCCGCCGCACTGTGCCCCGCGACCGGGATACCGGCCGCGGCGAGGCGGTCGGCGAGGCCGGCGGCGAGCGGATCTTCGGGCCCGACAACGACGAGATCGACCCGGCGTTCGGTTGCCAGCCTGACCAGGGCGTCGAGATCCATGGGGGAGATGGCGACGCATTCCGCAATGGCGGCGATCCCCGCGTTCCCGGGCGCGCAGATCAGCTCGTCAACGCGATCGCTCTGGCCCAGCTTCCAGACGATGGCGTGCTCCCGTCCACCGGCACCTGCCACCAGTATTCGCAATCCCACGCGCTCGTCCCCCTTCCGGTTCGATCGTGACACGCGTCCGCGCCGCCCGCATCATACGCGCACGCGGCGATCACGCTCGTATACTCATCATCGCGGGGCGGCCGCACGGGTCGTGCTCCGCGCCAACAACGAGACCGCATTACGCAGACATCCGGACCCAACCGTACGCTGGGCTCCGGATCGAAAGGACACCACGCTCATGGCTCTCGATCTTTCACCGGCGGACACGCGCGTCTTCCTGTTCCACTCACCGGATTCGGCCCGGAGCGCCAGCGACGCGATGGATGCGGTCAACTCCTGGCTGGGCAAGGACCGTTCCGGATCGCCCTACGCCAACCTGCGCGTCCGGGACATCAGTGTCGCTCCGGACGGAAACGGCGGGGTCTACACCACCGTCGTCTGCACGCTCGGACGGCTCAGCAGTGGCTCGGTCCACAGCGCGACCCAGCGCGACCAAATGGTCGAGGGTGATCAGTAAGCCTTAGTAGAGAAGAGGAATGCGCTTCGCGCCGATTCATGACCGACTGCAGCGCCGTGCGCTTCCGCCGGGGGATCCCTCGTCGCTCCGCTCCCTCGGGATAACAAACAATGGCCACTGTTTCACGACAACACCTTGGTTCGGATGTGCCGACGGACTCTCCGGCGGGCCGGCTCATCCTGCTGATGAGTCCGGCCACCTACCGGGCGAACGCCTTCGCCGAGGCCGGGGACCGGATCGGGCTTGAGCTGGTGCGCGCGACGGACCTTCCGCCGGAGTTGGCAACGCAGTGGCACGTTGCCCTGGGGATCGACTTCTCCCAGCCGGAGGCGGCGGTGGCGCGGATCGTCGCGGTGGCGCGCGACGAGAGGGCGGCGCCGGTGCGCGCGGTGCTGGCGATTGACGACCGCGGGGCATTGATTGCCGCCCAGGCCAGCGCGATCCTCGGCCTGGCGCACAACGATCCTGGATCGGCACTCGCCGCGCGCGACAAGTTCGTGATGCGCGAGCGGCTAGCCGGGGCTGGCGTCCCCGTTCCCGCCTATCGGCGCTATCCGGCCACAACCGACCCGGCCACCGTCGCGGACGCGATCGCCACAACCATCACCTACCCCTGCGTCGTCAAGCCGCTGCTGCTCTCCGGGAGCCGCGGCGTGATCCGCGCCGACGACCCGGGCGAGTTCGTGGCGGCCTTCACGCGGACACGCCGCGTGCTCGAAGCCAGCGGAATGGCGGCAGACGCGAACGACATCCTCGTCGAGCGGTTCGTTCCCGGAGTCGAGATCGCGCTGGAGGGGCTGCTGACGAACGGTGTGCTGACGACGCTGGCACTCTTCGACAAGCCCGATCCGCTTGACGGCCCGTTCTTCGAGGAGACGATCTATGTCACGCCATCGCGGTTGCCGGGCGATGTGCAGGCGGCGATCTCGACGCGAAAGGCGGAAGCGGCTGCGGCAATCGGACTGCGGCACGGTCCGGTCCCTGCCGGGCAGCCGATCGACACCAAGCGCGACGGGATGTGG
>CADCWJ010000039.1 GCA_902806365.1 uncultured Thermomicrobiales bacterium | reverse complement strand
TTGCCATTGGGGTCGCCTCCGCTCCCACCGTCGCCGAGGCCGATGTAGAGATAGCCATCGGGCCCGAACACGACCCCGCCGCCGTTGTGGTTGGCGAATGGCTGGCGCTGCTGAAGGAGGATCACTTCGGAACCGGAATCGGCGACGTCCGGATCATCCGTCACGGCGAACCGGGAGATCGCGGTGTCACCGTTGACATCGGTGTAGTTGACGTAGAAAAGGCCGCTGTCGGTGTAGTCGGGGGCAAAGGCGAGTCCAAGCAAGCCCTGTTCCGGGCCCTCCGACCCGACCCGATCAGTGATGTCGAGAAAGGGAGCGTCGATCGTGGTGCCGTTCTCGACGATCCGGATCGTCCCCCCTTGCTCGACCACAAACAGCCGTTCGGGACCGTCGCCAGCGGTCGTCACGTAGAGCGGATCGGCGAATCCGCTGGTGATTTCCTCCAGGCCGATGTCGAACCCGGCCGGGTCAAAGGCCGGCATGCCCTGGGCGGTGGCACCCGCCGCACCGATGAGCGGGACCAGAACGAGCGCAAGCGTCAACAGGAATGCGGGAGTGCGTTTGAACGAGCGTCGCATCGGGGAACCTCTTCCGTAGGACGTAGGGGAGCGATCCGCACATTGCGGGTCGTGGCAAGGCGGACGATGTCGCGCGGGTGCCGGTTTGAGCGATCGTCTCACTGGTGGGATGGGCATCCGCGGTTACCATCGCCATGATGCCATGACCCTCACCGCCGGGCGTGCCGGGCATGCATTAGGTGAGGCGGTCATACCCGGATGGGGCGGTGAAGGGGGCTTCCGCGAGGGGCGATCGGGAAGGCCTCGCTACCCTTCGACGCGATTCGCGCAACTGGCAGGCCCGGAGCGCAAACCGAGGCAGGTGAAGACCGGCCTCAGAGCGGCCTTGGCCGCGTCGCGGTCGATCGTGCCCCGTGTCGCGTTGTACCCGGCCGAGACGAAGAAGACCCGGCCGTCCGATCGTTCGAGAACGTACGTCATGTTGACGACGCCGGCTTCTAGGCCCGCCTTGTAGCCGGCGCGCTTCCATGCTTTTCGGTCCTGCACCGTGTCGCGATTTCCGGTCAGGATCGTGCGGACCGGCTCCAGGCCCCGTTGGGCGCCGAGCGACCACAGGGAGGCGCTGGCGCGGCAAAGCTCCGACGCCGAGGCGAACCATTCTATGCCGTCGATCGCGGTCGGCCCGTTCCATTTGCCCCAGCCGCCGCCCGGGTTGAGCCGGAGGGGAGCGATATCCGCCTTGAGCATGGCCAACTGCTCGCGGTCGGAGCCGTTCATGTAGCGTCGCATCCACTCGGGCGATTGCGTCATCTTGATCGCGAACAACTCCCGGGTCAGCAGCAAGGGAGCATTGATCGCCGAATCGGCATGCCCAAACGCGGCGAGCGCGCGGTAGACGTTGTCGCGGCCGAGCAGCGAGATCAGGTGATCGGTGGCGGTGTTGTCGCTGCGCCAGATCATCGCTTCGGCGAGAGCACGGACCGGGACGCGGGTACCGGCGGGAGCGAAGGCGTAGTCGCCGGCCGGCATGCTGCGAAGTCCGTCTTCCAGCACGACCCGGTCGGTCCAGGAAACGGTTCCGGCCTGGATCTGACGAGCAAGCTCGCCGAGCACGTAGAGCTTGAAGACCGACGCGATCGCGAGCCGCTGATCCTCGTCCCGCCCATGGATCGCCTGGCATCCGCTGCCGGAGAACTCCGCGATCAGCAGGTTGCTCTTCGGGGCAATCGGGGAGAGCACGCGATCGAGTTCCGCCCAGGGTGCCGGTGCGGCGACCGTCTGCCGGATCGGCGCGAAGGCGGTGACGAGGACGACGAACAGCACCATGAGCGAGCGCGGGCCGGCGGGGTGGGACGCCCGGTGCAAGCGTCGGGGCAATGATCCAGGGGGTGGCATGGTCGGAGGCTCCTGCTCGGGTAGGATGGAAGATGCGGGACATCGGAGCGGATCGTCGTAAATTATGTACGTATACGAGAGAGGATCGTACGGCATTGCGACGCATCGGTGCAAGAAACGCATGCGGGAGGCCCGGACCGCGGCGGCGACCACGATGGCCTCGTTCCCGGAACGGCGCACGAATTCCGATCGGCGTTCTGGCCGGACCCTCGCTTCCCGTATAATCGACGGCGTTACGGCGCGCGGATCGACCCCGGCGACTCGTCCATCTCAAGCAGGCATCATGCACCGACCGACCACGATCCCCGAGGAATCGCCGGAGCGCTCCCCGGAGCCAAACCCATCGCCAGAGGCGGAGCCGGTTTCGCAATCCCCGCCGCCCTCACCCTGGCGTCGTCGTACCCTCTTCCGGGAGATCGTCGAGACGGTCATCATCGTGATCATCGTCTATGTCGGGCTGCGCTCGTTCGTGTTGCCCTATCGGGTCGATGGCTCCAGCATGACGCCCTACCTGCTCGATGGCGAACGCCTCTTCGTCAGCCGGACTTCGTACACCGATTTCGACATCGCCGCCCTCTGGAACCTGCTGCCATGGACGGAACGGGAGGGGCACACCGACCTTTTTCCGTTCAGCGAGCCGGAGCGGGGCGACATCATCGTGCTAACGCCACCCGTGTTCTCCACCGAGCCCTACATCAAGCGGGTCATCGGTTTGCCCGGCGAGCGGATCAGCTTCGACGAGGGCCTCGTTTTCGTGAACGGCGAGCCACTGACGGAAGACTATATCGAGGGCGCGATTACAACCTGCGCCCGGCAGCGATTCTGCTCCGTCACCATTCCACCTGGGCACATCTTTGTGCTCGGCGACAACCGCTCCAACAGCGCCGATTCCCGCGTCTTCGGGCCCATTCCCTACGATCACGTCATCGGCAAGGCCGTCTTCAGCAACTGGCCGTTCGAAACGCTGGGGCCAATCGAGGAGCCGACGTACGAGCTGGCCGTCCCCGCACGCCGCTAGCGCGCCGGGGCCGCCAGGCTCTCACGCTGCGTGACGGGATGGCCCCGCGCGAGCCAGCCCAGCACATTGTTGGCGGCGGTCTCGCCGGACGCGATGCAGTCGGGTATACCGACGCCCCGCAGCATGTTGCCCGCGATCTCGATTCCCGGCACCGCACCTACTCCGGCCTCGATGCTGGCAACCCGGTCGAGGTGCCCGAGGTTGTACTGCGGCATCCCTCCCTCCCAGCGAAAGACGCTGGCGAATTCCGGCTCACCGCGTATGCCCATCACCTCTCGCAGCTCCGCCAGCGCGAGACCGGTGAGGTGCGCGTCGTCGCCGTCGAGATCGTGCTGTCGCCCCGCGCGGCCAATGAAGGCACGCACCAGCAGGTGATCGGCCGGCGCCCGGTCGCGCCATTTCAGCGATGACCAGGTCACTGCCATCACGGGCCGGTTCTCGACTCGCGGCACGACGTAGCCCGTGCCGGTGAGTGGGCGAGCCATCCGGGAGGTCCTGAACGCGGCGACCACGATCGCGTTGGAAACGTGCTCGATCCCGGCCAGCGCGTCGGCGGCCGCGGTCGACCAGGGCCGGAGCAGCGGTGACGCGGCCCAGGCCGGGGTGGCGACGATGATGGCGTCGAACGCGCGCGGGAGAGCCGGTGCGAGGCCATCGATCTCCAGGTCGTAGCCCGCCCGACCATCGCTTCGCGGACGAATTGCCGAGACCGTGGTCCCGGTGTGAATCGTTCCGCCCGCCGCCTCGATCCGTGCCCGGAGCGCCGCAGCGAGCTCCGCCATCCCGGTCGGGTAGCTGAGAAATCCTCGCCGGGGCAAAGTGCCGTCGCTGTTCCGGACCGCCGCCGTGCGGGCGGCGACCGCACCCCGGATCAGGCCGCCGTGATTGAGTTCCGCCAGGCGCAGGTTGGGGAACGTCGCCGCCAGGCTGAGCCGGCGGCCATCGCCGGCGTAGATTCCGGACATCAGCGGCTCGATCAGGCGCTCGTACGCCTCGCGCCCGAGCCGCCGCTCGACGAACGACGCCAGCGACTCGTCATCGTCCGACCGTCGGGGCCGGACGAGCAGCTCGGCCGCCAGTCGCAGCTTTCCACGCCGGGTGAGCAGCGGGGTCTTGACGATCGGCGACAGCCGCGACGGGACCAGCCCACTGAGCCCCTCCGGGATCGGCACCAGCGCCCCCCGATGAAGCACGAACGCGCCCCGGTTGCGCTCGTCCGGCTCGATGAGCCGCCCCTCCAGCCCAAGCTCGCGGCTCAGTCCGACGCCGCGCGGCTTGACCGAGAGAAACGAATCGGGACCACCCTCGATCACGTAGCCGTCGCGGCGCTCGGTGAGGATCTTTCCACCGAGCCGTTTCTCCCGCTCGAAGACCGTGACATCAAGCGTGGGGTCGTGTGCGAGCAGACGATGGGCGGCGGCCAGCCCACTGATCCCGCCCCCGATGACCCCGATCGATCGGGTCACGACGAGCCGCCGGCACCGGTGACCGGGGCTGTCTGCCGCAGCAACCCCGCTCCGGCGGCACGGTCGCGCACGAGCCCGGCCAGTGCCGCGAGCATCAGCGGACTGTCGTTCAGCATCTCGATCCGCTCGAGCCGCATTTCGAGCGTTTCGGCGTGCTGGGTGAACTCGACATCGATGTCGAACAGGATCTCGACGTGCTCGCAGACGAACCCGACCGGGCAAACGAGCACGTTGCGCACCCCCTCGCCGTGGAGCCGGGTGATGACCTCGCTGGCGTCGGGGCCGAGCCAGGGATCGGGCGTCATCGCCGCGCTCTGGTAGGCCCATTCCGAGGGCTGGCCCGGCAGCCGCTCGCGAAGCGCCGCGACGGTCTCCTGGAGCTCGCGCTCGTACGGGTCATTCCATTCCCGGATCCGTTCCGGCAGGCTGTGGGCGGTGAAGATCACGGGAACGCGATCTCGCTCCTCGGCGGGAAACTTCGCCAGCCCCTCACGGACCCGTCCGGCCAGTGCATCGAGATAGCCGGGAAGCAGGTTCCAGCGTTCGATCGGCACGAGCTCAATCGGCGAACCTGCCTCCTCGAACCGCTTGTAGTAGGCGCCGATGCTCATGCGCGAGTAGTGCGGCGCCATTACCAGCCCGACCGCGCGCTCAACACCGGCGGTGGACATCTCCGCCAGCACGTCCTTCATGAACGGATGCCAGTGGCGCATGCCGACCCACACCTTCCACCGTTCGCCCCCATCGGCAAGACCGTTCAGCTCGCGCTCGATCCCGGCCGCCTGGGCGTTGGTCAGCTCCAGGATCGGTGAGCGGCCACCGATCTGGCGATACCGCTCCGTGATCTCGTCAACGATGTGGTCGGACGTCGGGCGATAGTTGCGGACATCCATCAAATAGGGGCGCACGTCCTCCAGTTTGTCCGGCCCCCCATAGGCCATCAGGAAGACGTGGTTCGTCGGTTCCATGGTGTCGTCGAACGATTGCTGTTGCTGATCCTGCATGATGATTCCTGTTCAGTGGGCTGGGGCGAGTACGGACGGCGGGCGATCATCCGTTTCCGATCCGGATGGGCATGTCCCGACGTACACTCAGGGACCACCGTCAGCCGGGGCGTGGTCGAGGGATGGCCCACTGATCCGGACGTCGGCGCGGGAGCGAACGGTTCAGTCCCGTTACCATTGAGTACCATACTCGCCAGCGATTGGGTGTCGGGAAATGTCGGGTTTCCAGAACGGGATCACGTGTCGCTCACATCGATCGCCTTCCGGTGGAGCGGCGGGCTCGAGGAAGGAGCAAGGTGGTGAATGAACGGCGCCGTGGCGGCTGGAGCGGGCTCGGGCGAGCGGACCGAACCGCGATTCTGGTGGTGGGAGCGGGGATCGTCGTGATCAATGTGATCCTGATCGCCCTGCTGTTCTAGCGGTCCAGCACAAATCCGGCGCGATTCCGAATTGAGCGCCACGATTCCGAAGGCCAGGAGTGACACAGATGGATCTGCTGCA
>CADCWJ010000038.1 GCA_902806365.1 uncultured Thermomicrobiales bacterium | reverse complement strand
GGCGTGATGGGCCGCACTCTCCCGGTCGAGCGCGAAGGCGGCGACTGTCCGGTCGACCACTTCGGCATCGATGGCAAGGTCCGATGCGATAGCAGCGACTAACCCGCGTCTGGAACAGGGGGCCACCGCTTCTCCACGATCGCGTGCCTGGAGCGCCCAACCGATGATCCACCGCAGGACGCCGCGACAGGTTTGGATCGTGCAGCCGCCGATCGTGGCGTCGGGTGGATAGCCGAGCTGGTAGGCCATCGTCTTCAGATAATCGTCGGCCAACCCGAGGTAGTACACATCGGGTCTGGGGTCTGGCTCGCCGGAGCGCAGGGCGCGCCGCTCGGGCGCATGACCCAGGGCAAGCGACGCGGCCCACCAGTCGATATCCGCCCGTTCCCGCCAGCTTGCCGGCGCCCGCTTCAAGGCAATCCAGGCGGTGAACGTGCCGTCACCGTCGTCCACCATCCGCATGAAGCCGGTTTCGCAATGCCCCAGGACCAACTCGGCTTCGGCAAGCCGGCCGCACTCGCCGAGAAACCGCTCCGCCCAGCCGTCCCACCCATCCCCAGGTGAGGCAAGCGCCGTGGTCGCATCTTGGGAGTCACCGTCAGGTTCAAGGAGAAGTTGTAGCGCCTTGTTCCCGCCAAGCCCCGCGAGGCGCCGCCCGGTAACGAGGTCGGGCGGCGCCTCGACTTCGCCTAGGTGCGGGAGCCGATCTTGAACGCGGACGATCGCGAGCAGCGCCGCCTCGCGGTCGCGGGGGACACCCGCCCGGAGATGTCCCTGCCAGTGGTCGATCAGGAAGCGGAGTCGTTGTCGATCGGAAACGCTCACTGGTCGGGATCATCCATCCCCAGACACCGTTGGAGGTTGCTCAACGAGATACAAGCATTGCGCGGGACGGTGCCACACCGGCAGCCATTGTGCCACCCGCCTCGAAGCGAGCGCCAGTGCGGTTGCCTTCGTCGAGACGTAGGGGTATGATGTCGCGCATATACCTCCAGTAGGTATGCGGGCAGAGCCCTCGCCCGACCATGTGGCACCATTTCAATTCTTGATCCCGAAAGGACCAGAGTATGACCGAGACCGTCCTGACCGTTCCCAACATCAGTTGCGAGCATTGCGAGCGAACCGTCGTCGAGGCGCTGACCCCGACCGAGGGCGTCCAGACCGTGTCCGTCGACATCCCGGCCAAGACGGTCCGGGTGGCCTACGACGCCG
>CADCWJ010000037.1 GCA_902806365.1 uncultured Thermomicrobiales bacterium | reverse complement strand
AAGGATCCATCACAACACATGATACTACGCAGATGCCGTCCGTGCGGTTTTCTGATCCCCTCGGCTTTGACATTGGCCGATCCGCAACCTATAATTCGATTGCTCACGGACGATTGGCGGCGTGGCGTCGCCTGGTGCTTCAGCCCCGACCTGACCTTTGATCGCACCTTGAAATCAAACGTGAATGTATTTGTGAACCCTTTTAGATGTATCGGGAGGCTGATAACAAACCGTGCGTAGACGTGACATCAACGTGCTGATCCTGGTCGCCGTGGTAACCGCACTGGCAATCTGGATCAACCTGACACCCCGCGAAAATCCCTCCGATCCGAATGATCGTCGCGAGTTGTGGCTTGGCCGTCGCGATGTGCATACACGTTTTGGCCTCGATCTTCGTGGCGGCACCCAGGTGCTGCTCCGTTCTACGGAGCCTGACGTAACACCAGAACAACTTGACCAGGCGCGCGGCACGATCGAGCGCCGTGTGAACGGTCTGGGTGTGGCCGAGGCGACCGTCCAGACATCGGGGAGCAACCGGATCATCGTCGAGCTCCCGGATGTCGCCGATCCAAACCAGGCCCTCGAAACGATCCGCTCCACCGGGAAGCTCGAATTCGTCGATCCTGCCGGCCAGCAGATCGGCCAGGGCCAGCTGGTACGGACCTCGGGCAGCCCGAATCTGCCGCCGGCGCGAACCGCGACCGGCACGGTCACCGAGACGGCCCAGTTCGACGCCGAAAGGGAGGCCGCGGCCAACGGGCCGATCCTTCAGGTCATCGCCGACGGCGCTGAGCTCGACCTCAACTCAGTCCAGCCGGGCGTCGGGCAGACCGGCGAGCCGTTCGTGGCGTTCTCGTTCACCGGCGATTCGGCCCGCTCGCTCGAGCAGTTCTCCGCCGCTAACGTCGGCAAGCCGATGGCGATCGTGCTCGACAACCGGGTGCAGTCGGTCGCGACGATTCAGGATGTGCTGCCGGGCTCGGGCCAGATCTCGACCGGCACCGTCGCCGACCGCGACAGCATCTACAACGTGCTGAAGTACGGCTCGCTGCCGGTGGCGTTGGAGGTCGAGACGAGTCGCAGCGTCACTGCGACGCTGGGCCAGGACTCGATCAACGCGTCGTTGATCGCCGGCATCGTCGGTCTTTTTT
>CADCWJ010000036.1 GCA_902806365.1 uncultured Thermomicrobiales bacterium | reverse complement strand
GGTGATCTTCTTGGAAAGGTCGCCCTTCGCCACCGCGGTGGTCACTTCCGCGATGTTACGTACCTGACCCGTGAGATTGCCGGCCATCAGATTCACGCTGTCGGTCAGGTCCGCCCAGGTGCCGGCGACGCCCTCGACCTGCGCCTGCCCGCCGAGCTTACCCTCCGAGCCGACCTCACGGGCCACTCGGGTGACTTCCGAGGCGAAGCTGTTAAGCTGGTCCACCATGACGTTGATGGTGTTCTTGAGCTCCAGGATCTCCCCTTTAACGTCGACGGTGATCTTCTTGGAAAGATCGCCACGGGCGACGGCGGTGGTCACCTCGGCGATGTTCCGGACCTGGCCGGTCAGGTTGGCTGCCATCAGGTTCACATTGTCGGTCAGGTCGGCCCAGGTGCCGGCCACCCCGGGCACCTGCGCCTGGCCGCCGAGCTTGCCTTCCGTACCCACCTCACGCGCCACGCGGGTGACCTCCGACGCGAAGCCGTTGAGCTGATCCACCATCGTGTTGATGGTGTTCTTCAGCTCCAGGATCTCACCCTTCACATCGACGGTGATCTTCTTGGACAAGTCACCCTTGGCCACGGCGGTCGTCACTTCGGCGATGTTGCGGACCTGGCCGGTCAGGTTCTCGGCCATCAGGTTCACATTGTCGGTCAGATCCTTCCAAGTTCCGCCGACACCCGGCACCTGCGCCTGACCACCAAGCTTGCCCTCGGTACCGACTTCGCGCGCGACGCGCGTCACTTCGGAGGCGAACCCGTTGAGCTGATCGACCATGGTGTTGATGGTGTTCTTCAGCTCCAGAATCTCGCCCTTCACGTCGACGGTGATTTTCTTGGAAAGGTCGCCGCGGGCAACCGCCGTCGTGACCTCGGCGATGTTGCGGACCTGCCCGGTCAGGTTGGTCGCCATCGCGTTCACATTGTCCGTCAGGTCCTTCCACGTCCCCGCGACACCCTTGACCTTGGCTTGACCGCCCAGCTTCCCTTCCGTGCCGACCTCGCGGGCGACCCGGGTGACCTCGTCGGCGAAGCTGCCGAGCTGTTCCACCATGGTGTTCACGACCTTGCCGATGCGCAGGAACTCGCCGCGCAGGGGGCGCCCGTCGATCTCCACCGCCATGCTCTGCGACAGGTCACCTTTCGCGACGGAACCGATGACCCGGGCGACCTCGGTGGTCGGCTGGACCATGTCCTCGATCAGATCGTTGACCGCGCGAATCTTGACGTCCCAGCCGCCTGTCGCCCCGCGCACTCGTGCGCGCTGGGAAATCTTGCCCTCTTTGCCGACGACGATCGAAAGCCGTTCGAACTCCTTGGTGATCGCCTCGCTCATCGAGACCACCTCGTTGAACAGGGCCGCGATCTCCCCGTCCACGCCCTCCGCCTGCTCTGGGAGCCGAACCGCGAAGTCCCCGCGCCGCAGAGCGCGAAGGGCAGCGACGAGTTGGCGGCGGTCGAGGTTTTCGGGGGAGAACTGAAGGTTCAACTGACTCTCCGTCTGTGCACGTCTGCTGCCTCAACCGAGCACTAGGGGCAGCCAGTGCCTTTTCATAACGAGGAATAGATTGCTGTCAGGTGTAAAATGTCACCACGAACTTGAGCCGAGTGGTTAGACGATCACGACCGAGCGGTCGGACCTTTGCACTGCCAGCAGGGCAGCAATGGCTCGTGCGATCTTCTCCCCGCCTCGGGCCGACGGCTCGATCGGGTTCGCATAGTCGGCGGGTTCGTTGCAGATCAGCCGCAGGTCGATCAGCGGCAAGCCGCGGGAGAAGGCAGCGCGAGTGATCACGTCGTTGAAGAGCGACAAGGCGGCCCTGATAATCCGACCTTGGGGCGGCGCATGGTTGGCATCGTAGATGGTGCAGATGGCGGTCGGCAGCCCGGTCGCAAGAACCGTCTCAAGCATGGCGTCATAATCGGTCGCGAAGCGCCGCTGCGCCTGCG
>CADCWJ010000035.1 GCA_902806365.1 uncultured Thermomicrobiales bacterium | reverse complement strand
GGCGTCGAGGATCAAACTGCTCCTGGCCCTGCAACGGATGCGCCAGGCACTTCCTGAGCACCAAGTGAAGGATCCATGAGGACAGGAGGTTGCGGCGTCAGGAACCGACCCTTTCGAAGGTTTCAGGAGTGGAGAAACTCTCGCCTGCAGGAACGTTCCGTGGCTTCAGGCATGTGTCCTCAAGCTGCGTGTCCCGCGTAGCGGGCCACATGCAGATCTTTTGGCCGATGGGCCCGTCCATGCACGTCCAACCGCTCTTCGCTCTGCCGCGCTCACCTCATGTTCGTCGTTGGTCTCCGACGTCACCGTTGTACTGCTGCTCCCGCGTCCAGATCCTCACCACGGTGGTCGGACTCGAATAAGAGAACGAATGTGTAAGAAACGAGCCCATGCAGGATCGCTGGCCAAGATGAAGCGTCGCTGCGATTGACCGGGTCACCACGCAAGGCGGCGCACCCGCCTGGGCGAAACCGGACGCGGTGTACGGCTTGGGCGGCTACACCCGTCGGCCAATTGCCCGCCGTCGACACCCGTGCGACCGCCTCCCGCTCCGGGCGGGTACGTTCGTGCCGCTTGACCCGGGCTGGCACGCGGCTCGGACCCTAAAAGCCTGGTAATGGGTCAACACAGGTGAGGTGTCGTGGCGCGATGGCGCGTTCTCCCCGTCAGCCCGAACCCGGATGTGACCACGATGTGCCATGCCTCATACCGCAAAGCGTCCTGCAGGCGTCTGTCAGGTCCCCCTAGTGTCAGGCGGTCGCCGCTCTCTCCGTCTCGAGGATCTGAAGGATCCCCTGCAACGGAATCAGTACCCGCCCCGGAGTGTTGTTCAAGTCGTGGTCCAACTCGGCGATCGCCCGCTCCAGCAAGTAGACATCGAGCAGGATCTCCAGTTGCTCCCGCTCCGCCGGGACAAACAATGCCCCCTTCGCAGCTTCCAGATATGACGTCAGGAAGCTCGTCGACACCCAATGATGCCAGTACCGCGCCCAGGGCTCGAGTAACAACCGTAGCTCGTCCGGTGTTTCCCCGGCCGCGGCCCGGCGCTCCTGTGCGACTTGCGCGGCGAAGTCGAGCGATCGGATCATGCTGGCCACGTCGCGGAGGGGTGACCGCTTCAATTGCCGCTCCCCGACCGACAGCTCGGACTCCCCTTCGAAGTCAATGAAGACGTAATCTCCGCCGGCAAGGAGCACCTGGTCGAGGTGATAATCGCCGTGGCAACGGATGGCGACGGCGGGGATCTTGTGGGCGAGGACGGCGCGGAGCCGCTGGAGCACGACGGGCTCGAGTGCCAGCACCTCCTGTCCGGCCGAGCGTGCCGGCTCCGGGAGAGCGTCAAGATCCCGCCTTAGCGTGCGCATGACACGTCCCGTCCGGCCTCGCGCCAACTGGTAGAGTGACCGCTGCGAAAACGAGGTGAAGGGCACCGGGACAAAGCTCGGATCGATGGAGGCCGACGTCAGGGCGGCGTGTAGTTCCGCCGTTCGTCGTCCCAGCAGGCTGATCGCGTCGAGAAAGGGCCCGACCGTCCGGCGGGCGAGGGCGAGATGCTCCTGATCCGGCAGCGCCAGGAGCGCAGCGGCAGTCGGGGCGATCATGGCCGGGGCCGTGGCGTTGGTCGCGAGCGCTCGCTCAAAGTAGTCCGTCAGCGCCTCCTGGGCAGCCTGCCATGCCGTCCCCTCGTTCGCCACGACGCCATGCAGCACCGCGAGCGTCATTGACTCCAGCCGTTTACGTTCATATTCCAGGGCACCGGCAATGCGCGGCACACGTGGAAAGCCTGCCCCCGTCAAGGCAATCCCGATTTCAAGTTCGGGATTGGTGCCCTCGTCCACACGCCGGAAGAGCTTCAGGATCAGTCGATCGCCAATGCGAACCGTGGTGTTGCTGTGGTTCTCCTCGGAAATTGCCTGTGGCAGTTGGCTCGTGCTCGATCCGCCTGAGGAACGGAAGTCCGGCAACCGCCTGGAGACGACAGTGCCCCCCTTTCCCCGCAGGTGGCGACCGTGGGCAATCGTCTCCAGCAGTTCCTCGACGAACCGCGGGTTCCACATCGCGTCGATCAGCGTCCCGTTGATAACCTGGTCCTGTTCGATCGACTGCACCCGGGCGATGCGCGCCTCGACAGGGCCATTCCATGGCAGCCCCTCGTGGTCCGGGGCGAAAGCGAGGGGCAAGACGTAGGTCTCCGGATCGCCGTCGGCGAGGATGACGCGGACCAGGGCGATGTAGCCATGCGTATCGTCATAAGGAACCGGGATCGCCTCGGCGATGTGCAGCGCAAGGATCTGGCGGCCCGCCTTGCGGAACCAGGGACGCCCACGGACATAGTCGGGAAGCGTGTCCTCCAGCGCGGTCCTCGCCTCGCCGTGCACGGCGTCGTCCCACGCCCCGCGCGTCGCGACGACCGGTAACGGAACCTCCTGGTGGACGGCCGCCATGGCAAGCTCGGGGACACGTGACGGTTCCAGGGAGAACCAGTAGATTGCGTGCGGGCCGAGCGTCAATGCATACGGTCTGTCACCGATCGGCCAGAACTCCGCACGCCCGATCACATCGATCGGCACCAGGCCGCGGAAGTCGCTGAGATCGAGTTCGACGCCCTGAACGAAGCGCGAGCGGTTGGCGACCACCAGGATCTGCTCGTTCTCGTAGCGGCGGACGAACGCGAGCACCCGCTGGTTCGCCGACTGGAGGAATTCCAGGGACCCGCGCCCGAACGCCTTGTGTCGCTTGCGCTGGGCGATCAGCCCTTTCATCCACCAGAGGAGCGATTGGTGGTTGTGCT
>CADCWJ010000034.1 GCA_902806365.1 uncultured Thermomicrobiales bacterium | reverse complement strand
GGGCCGGGGTATCGGATTCGCCGACGGAATGACGATCTTCGTGCCGCTGACCGCTCCGGGCGATACCGTCCGGGTCCGGATCGGACGGCTCCAGGGCACGGTCGCCCACGGCGAGATCGAGGAGATTCTCGAGCCGTCGCCACTCCGGATCGAGCCGCGGGTCGCTGATTACGCCGCCAGCGGTGGGCTCGATCTCCAGCATCTCGGCTACGCCGATCAACTGGAGGTCAAGGTCGGAGCGATCGCTGACAGCCTGCGCCGGATCGCCAAGCTCGATCCGGTGCCGGAGATTCCCATTACCGCGTCGCCCCAGGAGTGGGGATACCGGAGCCGCGCCGAGTTCCAGATCGATCACGAGACCGGCGCGGTTGGCTACTTCGCGCCCAACAGCCACCGGGTCGTCGATGTCGCCGAGAGCCCGGTCCTGACCGCGGAGGTCCAGGCACTCCTGACGACGTTGCGCGACGACAAGGCCGCGAACCTGGTGCCAAAGGCGGCCCGCGAGTATCGCGCGGTCAGCGGCGACGCCGGGAGCGTGCTGGAGCCGACGAATACCGCGAAATCCCGCCTCGTGATGCGCCAGATCGGCGAGGATCTGTTCCGGTTCGCGGCGGAGAGTTTCTTCCAGGCCAACATCCCGGTGACCGGGGCTGTCCTTGATCGAGTCAACGAAATTGCCGATGTCGCCCGTCACAGCGACGGGATCGCGCTGGACCTCTATTGCGGGGTCGGCCTGTTCACCGTTTCCCTGGCGCGGCGCTTCCCGCGCGTGGTTGGAGTCGAGAGCATGCTCTCGGCCACAAAGCACGCCGAGGAGAACATGGAGACGGCGGGCCTACGCAATGGCCGGTTCGTCACCGCACCGGTCGAGCACTGGATTGCGGGGGATCGCTCGCCGATCGGACGGGTTGCCCTGGCGGTGTTCGACCCACCGCGCACGGGTGCCGGCAAGGAGACGATCCAGCACCTGCTCCGGCTCAAGCCGGCCCATGTCGCGGCGGT
>CADCWJ010000033.1 GCA_902806365.1 uncultured Thermomicrobiales bacterium | reverse complement strand
GGTCACCCCGGGCCGCCTATTCGTCATCCTGCGTTTCCCCTCCCGTCATCCTGAGCGAAAGCCTGCCCTGAGCGAAGCGCAGCGGCGTCGAATGGGTCGAAGGGTCTCAGCAGTGTGTCGCGCACACGCAGGTCACCTTGCACACCGCCACGCCAACCCATGCGCCCGTCATCCAGAGGGGGCGCGTCACCGTTGTCACCCTGGGCGAAGTCGAGGGATTTCTGCATAGTCAGACCGCAAAATGCCAGTGTTCGCCGAGGTCACGCCACCGCGGGCTCATCGCTTCAATCCGCGAGAAGCAGCTGACAGGCGGCGGGAGAAGGTCTCGCGGATTGAAGCTGCAGGCATCGTCGGGAACCGGTCGAAACAGACGGGCAGGGTGACGTTGTCCTGGCTCGTGAAACCCTGGATGGTACTTTCGATCTGCTCGTGGATGCGGCGTTGGAGATCGCTGGTGACGCCCCTGGAGCACGTCCCGCTCCGGTTGGCGAGGATGTGAACGGAGGGCTCCTGCATGGGCGTTGGTCGTGATGGGGCGCGGACGCTGGGAGGCGTTTGCAAGACAAAGATGC
Organism: uncultured Thermomicrobiales bacterium; assembly: GCA_902806365.1. Classification (GTDB taxonomy): domain Bacteria; phylum Chloroflexota; class Chloroflexia; order Thermomicrobiales; family UBA6265; genus CADCWJ01. Next base: position 3,940 of record CADCWJ010000033.1, on the reverse strand, counting down.
GAGTGCGGAGATCCTTCGACAAGCTCAGGATGACGGGCGGGGCGGGCTCGGGATGACGATATGGTGAGGCACTGAATGGCGACGGAACCGGTCCTTGCAGGGGCATCAAGGGGAGCGCAAGCCGTATGCGCGGGCACGGCAAGGGGCACCGTCAGTGCTGACGGTGCCCCTTGCCTCGGTCCGGATCGAGCCCGGATGCGATAGTCGCCGTTAGTTCGTGATCGTCGTCGTTTCGTCGATGCCGGGGTAGAGCTGAACGACCGAGACCAGCTCATGTCCGTAATCGACCGCCGATGTCCGCGCGTAGACCTGGTTGGTGTACATCAGGCCGTAGCCGGCGAAGTTCTTGAGAATCTCGGTGTTGGCCTGCTTCCAGAGCTTGGCCTGGGCATCCGGATCGGTCGTGGCGCGCGCTTCGGCCACCAGTTCATCGAGCTTGAACTTCGAGAAGTTCGTCGTGCCTCCAGTCGTCGAGAAGAACTGCGTCAGGTAAACGTCCGCTGTCGGCCGGAACGCGATGTAGATCGTGATCGGGTTCGAATCCTGCCGGATCAGCTCGTGCATCGTCGCGTGCTGGACCGGCTCGAGATTGACCGTCACGCCGATCGCTCGCAGTTGCTCCTGGAGCACGGTGTAGGCGTTGCGGTAGCTGTCCTGCTCGGAGGTGACGAGGTTGAGCTCGAAGCCCTCCGGGTAGTTGGCTTCGGCCAGCAGTGCCTTGGCCCGTTCGATATCCTGGGTGTAGTTGACGCCCGCGGCGGTGGCCTCTTCCTCGGTCAGGCCGCCCGGCACGAAGTCGGCCGGCACGATCGAGTAGATCGGTTCCGAAACCGGGGAGCCGGAGAGGTTGACCGTATCCTCGCGGTTGATGGCGAGCAGGATCGCCTCACGGACCTTGGGGTCCTTCAGGATCTCGTGCTCGACGTTGAGATTGAGGAAGACCGCCTCGCCCACGCCGAAGACATCAGCCTGGATCTCGCCCCCCTCGTTCATCCGGTCGACCCAGGCGGCCTCCGGGAACCCGGCGATCACATCCAGATCGCCCGACTGGATCGCCAGCTCACGCGCCGTTGAATCGGCGACGAACCGGACATCGACGCCACCCAGCTTCGGGGCACCGCGATAGAATTCGTCGTTCGCGAGGAGGGAGACATTGCTCTGCGGTGTGTAGCTCTCGAAGACGAACGGGCCGGTGCCGACCGGGTTCGCCTGGAAGCCGTCCGCGCCGAGCGCTTCATAGGGCTGCTGGCAGATGACGTAGCCACCCGCGTAGTTCGCCATGCTCGGCAGGAACAGGGTGGGTGATATCGGCGCCTCAAGAGTGACCGTGAAGGTCTGGGGATCCGGGGCGGCGAAGGTGTAGCCGGCGTAGTTGCTGGCATACGTCGAGGTATCGGCGTTGGCGGCCTTCTGGAACGAGAAGAGCACGTCGGCCGAGGTCAGGGCATACGCATCGGTGCTGGGGCTCGCCTGGCACATCACGTCGTCACGCAGGCTGAACGTCCAGGTCTGGGAGCCATCGGCTTCGTCGACGGGCTCGGGCACGGCGGTCGCGATGTCGGGCTCGAAGGTCGAGGAATCACCCGGCTTGAAGCGGACCAGGCCGTTGAAGATCAGGTCGACGATGACCCGGTCCTGGGTCGCCGACGCATAATGTGGATCAAGGAGCTGGATGTCGGCGGCATTGGTGCCAAAGCGCAGGATCGGACGATCCTGGGCGCCGGCATTGCCCATCAGGCCCCCGAAACCGGTAAGCACCATCATCAGTGCGGCGAAGATCGAGATCGTGCGTCGTGCGCGACCAGCGTTCGAGTTGCTCTTCACTATGCATTCTCCTGATACCGTCAGGTCTGACGGTCACAACGTCCCGCGATCAATCCGTTCCGGCGTCGTTGTCGGAACCTCGCCTCCGGCCCTCGCTTTCCCGTGCCGCGCACGGTTGGAATGCATCCGCAACCTCAGGTCGGAATGTCGGTCCATGCTGGCCGGGCTTCTGTCGCCCCGACCTCCCGCAATGCGGCATCCGGAAACGATGGTTCATCGCCATCCCCGTCACCACGCCGTCTGCGAGACCGCAGGGAACAGCCGGTCAGTTATGGAAATGCCCGTTGAGCAACAGCGGTGGACCGTTGCCATATAGTCCCACATCGTACGGGTCTGGTCAAAACCAAGCTGCCGGAGGGGACACATTGCGTCGGGGTCGATGTGCTGGACGACCACCGGGGCACGTGCCGGAGGGCCGGGAGGAAGGGAGCACCGGGCGAAAACCTTCTCGTTGTGCATGCAGACACTTGACACGTACTGGTCAAGGTTGTATCATCTTCGACGTAAAGAGAGTGATTGCGGGAGGGAAGCCCGCGAGCATGTATCCGGTCGCCATCCGGAGGGCATTGGCGGATGGCAAGTCGAATAAGCGATTCGCGCCAAACATGGAAAGGTGTGTCACATGGCTACTCGTTATCCGGCGGCGGTGTTCAGCGTTCGTGACGCGGTCGATCGTCTCTTCAACGAGACGTTCACGCCTGGCATCTCCCAGAGTGTCTGGACAGCAAGCACCAACGGTTCCCGTACCGAGCTTCCGCTCGATGTCTATGCCACCAGCAACGAGGTCGTCATCCTTGCCGCGATTCCGGGGATCAGCCCGGATCAGATCGAGATCACGGTCGAGCGCAACACTGTCACGTTGAGTGGCGAGATCAAGAATGTGGTCAAGGCGGAAGAGGCGAAGGATGCCAACTGGTATCTGCACGAGCTTCCGAGCGGTGTCTTCCGGCGGTCGCTGACGTTGCCGATCGAGGTCAACGCGGCCAGGGCCGAGGCGAAGTTTGAGAACGGGATGCTGCGCCTTACGCTGCCCAAGGCCGAGGCCGCCAAGCCGCGCCAGATCCGGGTCCAGGTCACCGGGGGCGAGAGCGCCACGGAGATCGCCGCGAATACCGAGAATGGCTCGTCCGGGTCCTGAGCCTACCGGGGCCCGACGAGCGGGAGAGCAGCGGACCGCGGTCAATGTCGTTTGACCCGGCCCAGTGACAGGAACAGCCAACAGGGGGGACGGTTCTCCGTCCCCCCTGTTGGCTTGCTGGCGTCTGACGATCGCGCGTTAGCGGATTGCCTGGTCCGTCGCCGGATCGAAGAAGTGCAGGTGCGCCGACTCCGCCGCGACCTCGATGTTCTGGCCGCGCTCGAGCTTGATGTCTGGCGGCATCCGGGCCGTCAGGGTGGCGCCGCGGTTCGTGAGGTAGACGAAGATCTCGTTGCCGAGAAGCTCGACGACGTCGACCGTGACCGGGATCAGCGAGCCTTCCGGCGCGCCGCCGGCGACCCTTGAGCGCTCAATGAGGTGCTCGGGCCGCATCCCCATTGTTACTGTCTTGCCGACGTGAGCCTCGAGACCCTTGGCGGCGTTGGTCGGCACGACCATCTTGAAACCCGGGGTTGTTGCCCAGAGATTTCCGCCCTGAGCCTCGATCACGACATCGACGAAGTTCATCGACGGCGAGCCGATGAAGCCGGCGACGAACTTGTTGGCCGGGTTGTCGTACAGGTTCTGCGGGGTATCGAGCTGCTGGAGCACGCCCAGGCTGAGGACGGCGATCCGGTCGCCCATCGTCATCGCCTCGGTCTGGTCATGCGTGACATAGATCGTCGTCGTCCGGACCCGATCGTGCAGCTTGACGAGCTCGGCACGCGTCTGGACGCGGAGCTTGGCGTCGAGGTTGGAGAGCGGCTCGTCCATTAGGAAGAGGTCGGCGTTGCGGACGATCGCCCGGCCCAGCGCGACGCGCTGGCGCTGACCACCCGAGAGTGCCTTCGGCTTGCGATCGAGATACTGCTCGATATCGAGGATGCGCGCCGCCTCGCGAACACGCTGCTCGCGCTCGGCCTTCGGGATCTTGCGGAGTTTCAGGGGATAGGCCAGGTTGTCGCGCACGCTCATGTG
>CADCWJ010000032.1 GCA_902806365.1 uncultured Thermomicrobiales bacterium | reverse complement strand
GCCTCCGACAACGGCAAGTTCTACAACTTCCCGGCCTTCCCGGACACGTATCCGGAGCTGACGACCGAGGGCGGGCCCCTCGATAACGACCCGCACGGCGCCAACCCGCCGGACAAGCTGGCGACGCTCAAGACGGCCAACGACTGGACCGTCAATCTCGGCTGGCCAGGCCCCGCCAACGCGATGATCGGAGAGGCTTTCAACACCTTCATCCTCTCCGACATGATGGCGAAATCGGCCCGAGGGGACATGCCGCCACAGGATGCGGTCGCCGAGGCCGAGACGAAGCTGAACGAGATCGCCACCAGATGGCGCGACGCCGGCCTGATGGGCGGCGGCCGGTAAGGCTACCTGCCGGCAGGGGTGGTCCTGACCAGCGAACCCCATCCCTTGTCATCCCGCAGCGGAGCGGAGGGATTTCTCGAAGATGGTCAGCAGACCATCGAGATGGCGCGTGCCGGCGTGTTTCGTCGGACTGCGGTCCTCCTCCAGAGATCCCTCGTCGCGGAGTTTATGCGGAGCTCAGCGAAGGACCTCGGGATGACAAGGGCCCTTGAGATGACGGGCCGGGAGCGTCGCTGGCTGGAGGATCGCCCACCGGGCGAACATGGAACTCGCCCCTGCAGGACACATTGTGTAGGGGTGCGATACCGAGAGTGACATGAGAGGAATCGTCCGGTCGTAACGTCCCATCCCTTGTCATTCCGAGGGAGCGAAGCGACGAGGAATCTCTCGAAGATGGTCTGCAAACCATCGAGACAGGCAGTGCATGGCGATCGTCGAGACCCGCAAATTGACCAAGGACTTCGGCGATGGCGTGCGCGCCGTCAACGAGATCGACGTGCGCACCACGGATGGCGAGTTCCTCGTGCTGCTCGGCCCGTCGGGCTGCGGCAAGACGACCCTGCTCCGGATGCTCGGGGGCCTCGACAAGCAGACCTCCGGGGACATCCTGATCGGGGAGCGGATCGTCAACCATCTGCCCCCGCGCGCGCGCCAGATCGCGATGGTCTTCCAGAGCTACGCGCTCTACCCACACATGTCAGTCCGCAATAACATCGCCTTTCCCCTGAAGGCGGCCAAGCTCGACAAGGCCGAGCAGAGCAAGCGAATCGCCTGGGCGAGCGGCATCCTCGGGATCGACGGGCTGCTCGACCGCAAACCACGTCAGCTCTCGGGCGGGCAGCGCCAGCGGGTCGCGCTCGCCCGCGCCCTCGTCCGCGAGCCAAACGTCTTCCTGCTCGACGAGCCGCTTTCCAATCTCGACGCGCAGCGGCGATCGTCGGCGCGAGACGAGTTGCAGCAGTTCCAGCGCGAGATCGGAACGACCACTATTTATGTCACCCATGACCAGGTCGAGGCGATGGGCATGGGTCACCGCATCGCGGTGATCGATGCGGGACGGATCCGCCAGATCGGCACGCCCCGGGAGATTTACGAGGAACCGGCCGACACTTTCGTGGCGACCTTTCTCGGCTCGCCGCCGATGAACCTGATCCCTTCCGGCAATGAACTGGTCGGATTCCGGCCCGAGAACTTCGTGCCGGTCCAGCACGGCAACGCGGTCGATGCCGCCTCGGCGGTGACGTTCACGCTCGAATCGATCCGCGAGGAATACCTGGGGTCGGAAAAGCTCGTCTACGGCGAGGTCGGCGGCGTCAAGGCGGTGGCCCGGATGGCGGCCAACGAGCCGCTACCGGCGGCGGAGCACAGCACCGTCACCTTTGGCGTCAGGCGGTCCGATCTCCGGATCTTCGATCGGGAGAGCGGGCTTCGGCGCGAGCCCACGGCCAGCACCCTGTGAGCGCTCCGACCTTCGAGGCGCCGGTCCGTCGGGACCTGGCGACGAGCAAGGAGCGGTTCTGGCTGGACCGCGATACGGTGCTCGGCCCGCTGATGCTGCTCCCGGCCGTTGTCTACATTCTGGCCCTGGTGGGCTTTCCGCTGGTCCTGGCGGTGCTCTACGCCTTCAGCAACGTGACGGTCGGCAACCCCCGGATCGACAGCCTTGACGATTTCGTCGGGTTCGACAATTTCCGGGCGGTCTTCAACGACTCGGTGTTCCGCAAGTCGCTCCGCAATACCGTCCTCTTTACGCTCGTTTCCCAATTCTTCGTGATCATCCTCGCGAACATCCTGGCCCAGGTGCTCTCGGCCGATTTCCGGGGCAAGCGGCTGGTCCGGTTCCTGGTTCTCCTGCCGTGGACAACCCCGATCGCGCTCGGGGTGCTCGGCTGGTTCTGGCTGCTCGATTCCGTCTACAGCCCGATCGACTGGCTCCTCAGGGAGCTGAATCTCCTCGGTCCGGGAACCAGGTTCGGACCGGGCCGGAACATGTACTGGCTGGCGGAAACCGAGCTGGCGCGGTTCGCCGTGATCCTCGTTCACGTCTGGCGGACGCTGCCGCTGGCGACGGTGATCCTGCTTGCCGGACTTTCCTCGATCCCGCAGGACATCAAGGACGCCGCCAACATCGACGGCGCCGGGTTCTGGCGGCAGCTCTTCTACGTCCGCCTCCCGTTGCTGCTCCCGATCATGGCCGTCGCGACGCTGTTCAGCCTTGTCTTCACCTTTACCGACCTGACGGTATCGCTGGTGCTAACGCGCGGCGGCCCCGTCAACGACACGCAGGTGCTCTCGACCTGGGCCTATTTCAAGGGCATCCAGGGGGGTGACCTCGCCCAGGGCGCGGCGATCGCCCTGTTCCTGCTGCCGGTCCTGATCGCGATTGCGATGGGCATGCTGCGGCTGGCGCGGCGATCGGAGTCGAACTAGGATGGCCGCTTCCCCGATCACCCCGTACCCCAACGACCTGCCACCCGAAGGCGGCACCGGGCGGAGCAAGAGGATCATCGGTCGAACCGTGCTCTACGTCACCGCGCTCACCTTTTCGCTGTTCGCGGCGCTTCCGTTCGCCTGGATGCTGATAACGGTCTTCAAGACCAACAACGACCTGTACAAGCCGATCAATAACCCGTTCGTCCAAAACGAGCCGGCGACCACGGCCAATCTCGACCTGCTCAGCAACCAGACCCGTTACGAGACGTTCGTCCTCAATGCGCTGATGGCGGCGGCGGCGCTCGTCGCGATCCCGGTCGCGATCCTCTACAACTACTTCCTCGACCGCTTCATCGCCGGCTTCACGCTCGGCGCCGTCAAGGGCTGACCCGGAGCACGTGCGTCTCTTCGCAGGGACGG
>CADCWJ010000031.1 GCA_902806365.1 uncultured Thermomicrobiales bacterium | reverse complement strand
TGAGGCGGATGATCTCGCTCGCGCGGTCGACATCGCCGGAGGCTTCCTTGATCCCGATCACGGTGTCGAGCGCGGCGAGGCGGGCAACGGTCGCCGGCAGAAGATCGGAGCCGGTGCGGCCGGGGACGTTGTAGAGCACGAGCGGAAGGTCGCATCGCTCGGCAACATAACGCACGTGCTGGAAGAGGCCCTCCTGGGTCGGGCGGTTGTAGTAGGGCATGACGACGAGCGCGGCGGCGGCTCCGGCGCGCTGGGCGATCCGGGTCCGGTCGAGGGTGGTCACGGTGTCATTGGTGCCGGCCCCGGCGATCACGGGCACACGACCGGCAACCCCTTCGATCACGGTCGCGATCACGCGCTCGTACTCGGGAGAGGACAGCGTGGGGGTTTCGCCGGTCGAGCCGCAGGCGACGAGCCCGCGGACGCCGCCCGCGATCTGGTGGTCGACGAGCGTGCGAAGGGCCGGGATATCGATCTCGCCGTCGCGGAACGGGGTGATCAGCGCGGTCCAGGTGCCATCGAGGGCGAGCCGGTCGCTTGGATTGGTAAAGGCAGGGGCGGTGGGCGTGGTGGTCATGGTGTCGTCTCCATCCGGGTCGGAGCCCGGAGTGCATGCCGGTCAGAAGATCCCTGGAGGTGCGGCCTGAGGAAGGCATGGGACGAATCCCAGGGTGCCTCAGGCGCCGGGCTTCGACCGGAGCGGGGAGACGAGCGGTTGAGCGACGGGTGACGAGATCATGGCGGGCGCACCTCCGGCGACGAACGCGCTGCCCGGTCCGTCGATCTGGACCAGCCAGGCGTCCTTTCGGGGATGTCCGCACAAAAAAACATCGCCATCCCCCTCTGACCGGGGACGAGCGATGTTGGGCCCGTGGTACCACCCCTGTTCGCCGCGGTCTCACGACCGGCGACCTCGTTGCACGGCAACATCCTTGGATGCCGGGGCGTGGTGACCCACGGCGAATGTGCGATGCATCGGCCCGGTAACGGGAGCCGTTTTCCCGGAAATCCGGGAACCCGTCGCCGCCTACTGCACCGTGACCGGTGGTTCGGGGCGCTGCTCGAGGGGCTTTTTCGCTGGCGATCCCGATCCCGCATCACAGCTTGCGCGGTTCTCTGTATCGTTCCGGCCAGGTACTCGTCCCTGTCGTCGCAGGTAACTCTTCAGTTGTGTGGCGACAGTAGGGCACGTGGCGGATGGTGTCAAGCAGGGACGCGGGAGCCGGGATCGTCATGCGCTAAGATGTGAAGAAAGGTTCGGCTTCGCTAATGGCGTGGAGTGACGTGTGATCGCACTTATTGAAGACAATCGGGAGGCGA
>CADCWJ010000030.1 GCA_902806365.1 uncultured Thermomicrobiales bacterium | reverse complement strand
GATGCTCCATCCAGCGATCACGCGTCATCCCGGCCCGGTGCGCACCGCCGGGTGAGCGTTGAACCTGACCCCGCGGGAGACGCGGGCTGGTGTCCGTTGATCCGTCCGGTGGACTACCGGGCCACTCCAGGCTCGGCTATGGCGCGACCGGTACAACCGGTCGGAGCGTACCGGTGGTCGGTTGGAACCCGACCACGCGGCAGGACGCCGGAGGTCACGCCGACAGCCCCGGCACGGATCACCACACGCCGCCAGTCCACGCCAGTGACGGTTGTGTACGTACAAAAGTATCACATCCGGTGGGGAATTGAACACCCGGCCAGCTGCACTGGCGTGTGGCGCGGAGTGGTCCGCGACGACGAACAGGCCTTCCCCGGGCATCTGCAGAGACGCCCAGGAGCACGCCCCAGCCGGGCCGGCAGGTCGGCGGCGCGACGGTTCCGGGAACCCCCGGCGATTGGGGAACGCCGTGAGGGGGATGACCTGGCGGCTACTGGAGAACAGGCGGTGCCGGCGGGAGCTCCGATGCCAACAAGGCGAGGTGCAGGCCGAGGCGGCTCTTCGGGTCGTCTGGGTCCAGATCGAGAACCGTGCGGATCTGGCGCAGGCGATAGGTCAGCGTGTTCCGGTGAATCCCGAGCTGCTCGGCGGTCGGACGTTGCGCGCCGCCGTGCTCCAGGTAGACGCGGAGCGTTTCCCGGAGCAGCCCGCGGCGGTCCTTGCGGAGCAGTTCCCCGACCAGGCTGTCGACATAGCGATGAAGCTCGGGCGTTCCCCAGCGATCGTAGATAAGGCGAAACGCCCCCAGATGAACGTTGTCGTCGAAGTGAACCTCTGTCCGGGTGAGCAAGCCGCGCTGTTGCAGACCGGCAATGAACCGGACCTGGCGCACGGCTTCCGGAAGCTGGCGGGCGGACGGGATCGGCGCCGAGATCGCGATCGTGGTCGGCAGGTCGAGAGCGGCGCCCGTCGGAATCGCGAAGGTGCGAGCCCGCGGCTCCTGAACCGCCACGATCTGGGCCGTCATGTTGTCCAGCGTGCCGGCATCATGGAGGACGCCGAACGAGGCGATCCGGCGGCGCGCCTCCGTCTCGCGGGGACCGCTTGCGTACAGCGCGACCCGCAACTGCGTGCCCACGGGGAGACCCGCCCGCAGGGCATTGGCCGCGATCTGATCGACCGATGATGCCCCGTTGGGCTGGAGCAAGGTGTTGAGCGCCTGGACTCGCGCCAGTCCGTGCGGTGCGGTTGCGTCGGCCTGATCGAGGGTGCGCTGGATGCCGTCCCGCAGTCTCCGGATCACGAGCCGGCCGAGCGCGCGCTGGTTGGGTGCCACCGGCCCGACCCAGAGCATCCGTTGACCGAGCAGGGATTGCCTGATCCACCCGTCGCTTTCCCGGTCCGCGCCGTCAGGCACCATCGGCCGCGATGACGCATACTCCGTCGTCGAGAACAGGATCGCGCCGGTCGCGGTCGTCACGGTAATGCCGAGACCCAATCGTCGGGCCAGCGTCTCGATCAACTCGCCAGGCCGTGCGTCGCGGGCCGTCAGTTCCGCGATCATGCGCTCGATATCGGCGCCAGTGCGCAGCAGATCGCCCCGGCGTGACGTCAGCAGCCGGTTGAGATCGCTCTCCAGATCGTTCCCGATCGTGGGTACGCCGAGCACCGGGAGCTGCGATGTCACGGGTGCCGGGCCAGGGTGGTCGATCACGATCCCGGCCACCGGCTGACCTGCCAGCTCGCTGACCAGCATCCCGAGCGGGACGCCCGATTCGAGCACGATCCGATGCGGCATCAGGATCAACTCGCCACCGCGCAACGTCGGAAGCATCGGTGCACTCGACCGCGCCGTCATCACCCATTCGACATCGCGATCGAGCGGATCTTCGGCGGTGACCTTGCGACCACCGCTGAGCAGCCGCAGGTGGGGTTCCCACGCCATAAGGTCACGGAGGGTGATCTCGCCATTCCGGGATGCCATGCCCCACCTGTCCTGTTCGTGCGGTTGTGAGCCCGTGGTGGCACAAATACGGTGCGCGGACGATGATGGCGAAGGACCGATCGGAAGGATGGCACCACCATGTCCCAAGCCCATTGAAGCGCAGGCTGTGCAATGCGTCCACCGGCAAAGGTGGGTCCAGCGGTCGGGATTGTCGAGTTTTGTGCAATGCGCCCTAGCGATTAGGCCGGAAGTTGGACAATGGTGGCTACGTCGAATCGCGTACGAGGATCCGCGTGACATATCCGAAAGGTGACAGCCTGGAACCGTCGTCACCCGGGAGGGCCGCGTCAATGCACCGAAACCACTATGGCTGAGTCCCGGTGGAGGGTTCCGCTCCCCGGCACGCCGGCGATGGTGCTGGCGGTCGCGAGCCTGATCGGGATGGCCGGGTTCCTGTACCCGTTCTTTCTCCCGACGCTCGATCAGGGCACCGACGAGACGCGCGCCCAGGCAACCGCTGCGCCGTTGCTCTTCGCCACGGTTACCGGATTCTGCCTTGTCGCGATGATGGTCACGATCTCCGACGATCACGGCGGGATCGCCCGCTCGCGAACCGTCGCGCTGCTCGGTGTGCTGGTCGCGCTCGATGCCACCCTGCGCCTGGTGCCGGGCGTGCTCGGCGCCTCGCCGATCTTCCTGCTGATCATGCTCGTCGGCGCCGTCTTCGGGGCGTCGATGGGGTTCCAGATGGGCGCGCTGACGCTGCTCTTCTCCGCCTTCCTGACCGGAGGGATCGGCCCCTGGCTGCCGTTCCAGATGCTGGTCAGCGGCTGGATCGGGCTGACTGCCGGCTGGTTGCCGAGCGACCCCTCCCATCCACGCCGCCGGATCGCCACCCTCGCGGTCTTCGGCGCGATCTGGGGGCTTCTCTTCGGGGCGCTGATGAACCTCTGGTTCTGGCCATTCTCGGCCCCCGGCGTGGGCGTCGATGCCGGGCTCTACTGGTCGCCGGGGATGGACGCGGCGGAGACGATCCGGCGCTACGCCCGGTTCTACCTCGTGACCTCGCTGGGATACGACCTGCTCCGGGCGGTGGGCAATGTCGTGCTCGTCCTGCTGCTGGCGGGTCCGGTTTTGCGGCTGCTGGAACGCTACCGCGCCCGTTTCACCTGGGAGGCATGGGCAGAACTCCCGCCCGGTCAACCGTAATCAGATTCGCCACCCTTTATCCGCTCACCGGTGGTTGCGTCCCTTGCCCTGCTATCGCGTATCATGCCTGGTACTTGACAAGCAGGAGCAGTTGCCGGGGAGCGCACCGAATGGCGGCGATGATGACCGTTCACGGTGACTCCTCGAGACCGCCATGTGCCCTGGCCGCAGCGTTTTCGAGGGATGCCCGACCTCTGGATTGGCGAGTGTGGGGCTCTAGCATGGTGTTCACCCCGCCGGGAGCCTCCAGCCTCGAGAGATCGGAGCGGGTTGGGGAAGCCCTCCGTTGCCGGGCCAGGAAAGGGTTCCAGGCAACTGATCCTGTGGCGAAGATCCCATGGGACTGTGTTCCCTGAGCGCTGGGTCGAATACTCAACCGTAGAAGCAGCAAGAACCGGTTGCCCTCAGAGCTACCATCCTGGTTGAAAGCCAAGGACGCGGCGATGACTGAGCTTTTTGGCATCCCATTGACGGTCATTCTCGTCGTGCTCGTGATCATGTTGGCGATGTGCCTGTCTGGCGTCGCGTGGGTTGCATGGCGCCGACCGGTGATTTTCAAGCTGGGAATACGCAACATCCCCCGGCGGCCGGGACAAAGCGTATTGATCATCCTCGGCCTGATGCTCTCCACAATGCTGATATCGGCCGCATTCAATAGCGGGGATACCATGCAGCGTTCCGCGACGATGCATGTGTATCGCCTTTTTGGCCATGTCGATGAGTTGATCGTATTTAGCCGGGATGGCACCGCAAGCGCTGGTGACGCGCTGACGGCGACGATCGACGACGATGTCCTCACACTGGTCGATAACGCGGTCCTTGACAGCCCAGAGGTGGACGGCGTGTTGCCGGTCCTCGACATTGTGGTACCGGTGATCAATACCACGCGAAACCTCACCGAAGCGCAGGTGGGACTCTCGGGTATCGATCCCGCTCGATTCGCTCCCTTGGGGGGGCTTCGAAGTATCGACGGCGACTCAATTGACCTGGCGGCGATTCCGGACATGCAGGTGGTGGTCAATCAGCGCGCTGCCGAGGCCCTCGGCGCGGCTCCCGGTGACACACTCCAGATTCATTACAACAATTCGCCAATCTCGTTCATCGTCAACGCGGTCGCAACGGAATCTATGGTCAGTGGTGCCCGGTATCCTGGGTATCTGGAAACCAGGCCACTACCGGGAATCGTGATGCCCCTCGATCGACTCCAGAAGTTGACTGGGCAGCCAGGCAAACTCAGTTTGGTCATGGTCTCCAACCGCGGCGGGATCACCGGCAGCGAAACGTTAACCGATGCCGTCGTGATGGCGCTGGAGAATGCACTTGCGACCCAGCCAGTCGGGGTGGCGGCCATAAAACGGGATGGTGTGAACGAGGCCGAAGGACTGGCCGAGGGAATGACGAGCATCTTTCTCGTCATGAGCCTGTTCTCGGTTGCCGCCGGTGTGCTGCTCATAATCCTGATTTTCACCATGCTCGCTGCTGAGCGGCGGCCGGAAATGGGCATGGCACGGGCGGTCGGCGCGCAGCGCCGGCAACTTGTCGAACAATTCATGGCCGAGGGGGCTGGTTATGCATTGCTGGCGGGAATTGTTGGCGCGCTTCTGGGCGTGGTCCTCTCGGCCAGCATCCTCAGGATGTCCCAGGCGATGTTCGGGGGAACGTTCGAAATCGAGCAGCGCTTTCATCCCCAGAGCATCATCATCGCCTACAGCCTCGGTGTGGTCCTGACGTTCCTCACCATGGTCTGCGCATCCTGGAACGTGAGTCGGCTCAATGTAGTCGCAGCGATCCGGGACATTCCCGACGTTACCGTTCACAAGCGCAGGAAGAGGACGCTCCTCTGGGCGGCGCTGTTGTTGCTTGCCGGTGGCGCATTCAGCGCGGTTGGAGTCGGCAGTGCGGAGGGATTCCCGTTCTTCGTTGGGCTGAGCGTCTTGTCCTTCGGAGTCGCGCTGGTCCTGCGTTTTGTCGGTCTCCCGGGTCGCGCCATCTATACGGGTGTTGGTCTCTGGATCCTTACGCTCTGGCTGATGCCCGAGGATGTCTCCCGCAGCGTCCTCGGGGAGTACGAGATCGGCCCCGAGATGTTCTTCGGTGCCGGGATATCGCTGGTGGTCGCCGCGACGGTTCTGGTGGTCAACAACCTCACGCTTCTCCTGGGGGCCATCTCGCGCATGGGGGGCATGTTCGGGAAGTGGCTCCCGGCAGTGCGAACCGCTCTCGCCTATCCGCGGGTCGCTCCCGGCAGAACCGGCCTGACTATGGCGATGTTCAGCCTGATTGTCT
>CADCWJ010000029.1 GCA_902806365.1 uncultured Thermomicrobiales bacterium | reverse complement strand
TCGGACCAGCGCAGCAGCCAGCGTTCCCCGCGTTGGAGGATCACATCGGTGAGCTTGCCGATCACGGCCAGGATAATGATGCTGAGCAGGATGATGTCTGCCCGTCCGGAGTTCTGGCCGTCGGTCAGGAGAAAGCCGAGCCCGGTCGACGCCCCGATCAGCTCGGCGGCGACCAGAAAGAGCCAGCCCTGGGCGAGGCCGATCCGGAGCCCGGTGAGCAACGACGGCAACGACGCCGGGAGGATGATCGAGCGGGCCAGCCTCGCCCGGCGCAGCCCGTAAGCGTATCCGACCTCGATCAGCTTGCGGTCGATCTGGCGAATGCCGCCGACCAGCGATGTGAATACTGGGAAGAAGACGCCGATCGCGATCAGGGTCAGCTTCGGCTGCTCGCCGATCCCCATCCAGAGGATCAGGAGCGGGACCCAGGCCAGCGACGGGATCGCCCGGATCGCGCCGATCGTTGGCGAGAGCAGGGCGTCGATCAGGGGCGAGAGCCCCACCAGCAGCCCCAGGCCGATCGCGATCGCGGAGCCGGCTCCGAAGCCCCAGGCAACGCGCACCAGACTGACGCGGACATTCTCCCAGAGCTCGCCCCGCTGGTTCAGTTGTTCGGCGGCGCGCCAGACATCGAGCGGGGCGGGCAACTGCCCGCGCGTGTAGACCTCGCGGTCCACAAGCCACTGCCAGAAGACGAGCAGCACGAGGGGTACGACGAGGCCGACGAAGCCTCGCGGCGACAGCCTGCGCCACCGGCCGACCACCGGGACGGAGCGGGCCGCCGGGGCAGTGACGGCTACAGCGCTCTTCATTGACCACGACCTCCTTGTGACCGGGGACGGCCCGATCTCCTAACCGGCCGGCGTTGCCACGGCGGGGGTCGCCTCGACCGGCGTGGCCACGGCGGGTGTTCCTGCTCCTGCGGCGGGTGTTGCCACGGCGGCCGCAAATTGCGGCGCAAAGAGAGCATCGAGCGCGGCGTTCGCGTCGGCGCCGGGCTGGAGCTGGGCCTCGTCCTCGAAGATCGGGATCACCGGCTCCAGCGACGCACGCTGGGCGTCCCCGGGAACGACGTCGATCTCGAGGTTCGTCCGCTCATCCAGCTCCTTGTTCGCGACCTCGATCGAGATTTGCGCTTCCTCGCTGAGGATCGTGGCCGCCTCGTCCGGGTTCTCCAGGATCCAGTTCCGCGCCCGTTCGTACTGGGTCAGGACGCGCTCGACGTAGGTTGGGTAACTGTCGATGAACGCCTGCCGGGCGTTCAGGAAGCCCCAGGTATTGAATGCCACGTTGCGGTAGATCAGTTTTGAGCCAGCTTCGAGCTCGGACCCCGCCATATGGGGATCGAGCCCGGCCCAGGCGTCGACATCGCCGCGCTCGAGCGCCGTCCGGCCGTCAGCGTGTTGGACGTTGACGACCTCGACATCGGCCTCCGAAAGCCCGGCCTCGCGCAATGCCTGGAGCAGGAAGAAATAGGGGTCGGTGCCCTTCGTGGCCGCGACCTTTTTGCCCGCGAGCTGCTCAACGGTGGTGATGTCGGAGTCCGCGGCGACAACGAGTGCGGTCCACTCCGGCTGCGAGTAGATGTAGACCGCCTGGATCTCCGATCCATTGGCCTTGGCAAGCAGCGCCGCCGCGCCGGCGGTCGATCCGAAATCGACGGCGTCCGACCGCAGGAACTCATTGGCCTTGTTGCTGCCGGCGCTGAGCGTCCATTCGACGGCGATGTTCTCGGCGCCGAGATCCTCCTCCAGCCAGCCATTACGGCGGAGAACGAGGCTGCTCGGGTTGTAATAGGCGTAATCGACACGGACCCTTTCGGGGGCGCCGCCATCCTGCGCCGACGCGGTCCTCGCCCCAAACGCCGGTGTCGACGCGATCAGGGCACCACCAGCCGCTACGGTGAGCAGCCGGCGGCGGGTCAGTGCGGCATCGGCCGGAAGCGAGGTCGATCGGGCGGCCATGGTGCGGGATGTCATCGGGTTCTCCTCTGAGGAAATGCTGGCTGGCAGACGTACGTTCGTGACTTCCTAACTCTTGGGATGCTTCGTCAATCGGCGGCTGTGTCCAGCCGCGTCGCTTGTCCAGAGTCCCCTTCTCCCGCACGGTGCCCGAGCCCGAAGTGCCCGAGAATCCGGGAGCGAAGGGCGAAAAAGGCCGGATCGTCATGATCGCGAGGCCGGGGAACATCGACCGGGATCTGAGCGACAACCGTCGCCGGTCGGGAACTGCCGAGGATCACGACGCGGTCGGCAAGAAAGAGCGCCTCGTCGACATCGTGGGTGACGAGCAGGACGGTTGGCTTGCTGTCGCTCCACACCTCGATCAGCAGGTCCTGCATCCGCATCCGGGTCAGGGCATCGAGCGCGGCGAATGGCTCGTCGAGCAGGAGCACTTCCGGCTCGGCGGCAAGCCCGCGCGCCAGCGCGACGCGCTGGGCCATGCCGCCCGAGAGCTGGTGCGGATGGATGCGGGCGAACTCGGTAAGCCCCACGCGCCCCAACAGCCGGTCGATCAGGTCGCGCGAAGGCTCGTTCCGCTCGCCCCTGCGCCGATTCGCGCCGAGCGCGACGTTGGCGGACACGGTACGCCAGGGAAGCAGCCGTGGCTCCTGAAAGACGACCGCACAGCGCTCGTCGGTCGTCGTCACCGGGCGCGTCCCGATCTCGATCGTGCCGGCGCTGGGGGATTCCAGACCGCCGACAATCCGGAGCACGGTGGATTTGCCGCAGCCGCTGGGACCGAGCAAGGCGACGATCTCACCCGGCTCGACCTGGAGCGACAGGTTGTAGAGGACCCGGAGTGGGCTTTGGTTCGACGTGAACGATTTGGATACCTGATCGAGTGAAACGGTCTGCGCCATGCCTTGCCTTGCTGGCCGCCTTCGTGACGAACCCGATGGCCAATCGAGCGACACGAAAAAACGCCCCCTGTCCGCACGGTACGGAGAGGAGACGCAGATACTGCACGACCAGACGGTCGGAGTTCGACATCGCCTCATCGTACAGCGCGCTTGCTGCCGGCATTAGCACCTGCCCGGCGTCACTGCCGGGTGGTTGCTGGAGCTTCACAGGGCCGATCCCTCTGCTCCTCTGGATGAGTCGTGGTCTTTATTCGTTTGTTACGGAACACACTAATGGAACGCGCGCCCGGAGTCAAATACCGGGCGGTGCCGGGTGGACGGTTGCCAGGTTCTCGATGAGATGGACAGCGCGATCGAGCCCAGGCAGCGCGGCGATCTCGCCGCGGATTTGCACGGCCCGTGCCCGGTACTTCGGATCACCAAGCACGTCCCGTGTCGCCTCACGGATCGCTCCCGGCGTTCTCGATCCTGGCTCGATCACTCGCCCGACGCCCGTCCTGGCGCAGAGCCGGGCGTTCTCCGGTTGATCGGCGGCGATCGGGATCACGATCATGGGCAAGCCGTCCCGCAGGGCGGCCATCACTGTGCCCGAGCCGCCGTGTGTCACGACCGCGTCACACCGGGGGAACAGGAGGCTTTGCGGAATGTAGCGCTCGATATGGACATTCGGCGACTGGGGTCCGAAGGCGGCGGGATCCTTGTCGCGCCCGGTGGTGACAACCAGCGTGATCGGCTCGTCCCGCAGTCCCTCAATGATGGCTTCGAGCACGCCCGGCGCCTGGTTGAAAACGGTGCCCAGTGTTGCATACACGAGCGGTTGGTCCGGAAGCTCATCGACCCAGCCCGGAAGCTGCTCATCCCCGGACTGGTCGAAGATGAGCGGCTGGACGATGTGCGCGGTCGCCGGGAGCGTTGCCTGATCGAGGGAACTCGGTGGCCGGGGAATGAGCAGGAGATGTCGGAACAGGCTCGCCGGGTCAGGATCGGATGACAAGCCGATGCCTGAACGGAAGCGATCGAGCGCCTCACCAGCAAGTCGATGCAAGTAAGGCCGCCAGGCGGCGACTTCAACGACCGCGTGCGGCACACCAAGCGCTTCGGCCATCAGATGCCCACTGAATTCCATGCTTTCCCGGATCACCACCGCTGGCTGCCAGTCCTGCCCAAGCGTCAGCATGTCGGGCAGCGTGTGCTCGACGGTCGTACCGGCAAAGACCTTTCGCACCATGAAGGCAGGCTGATCGGCGG
>CADCWJ010000028.1 GCA_902806365.1 uncultured Thermomicrobiales bacterium | reverse complement strand
ATGCCTCCGCCTGGACGACCACTCCGGAAGGAGGAACGAGACATCCTCGGGGAAGCGCGGGTCGGGCGGCTGGCGACAGTCGACGTCTGGAACAGGCCCGCGATCGTCCCGTTCTGCTTCGCGCTGATCGGCGAGCACGATCCGATCGTCGTCAGCGTGCTGGACGAGAAGCCCAAGCGTGTCGCCGATGCGGATCTGGTCCGGGTCCGGAATATCGGGCGCAATCCCGGGGTGGCATTCGTGATCGATCACTATGACGAGGATTGGTCCGTGCTGTGGTTCGTACACGTTCGGGGACAGGCTTCCCTGCTGCCTCCCGGCGCCGATGGTCATGCCGCAGCGATCGAAGCCTTGCGACAGAAGTATTCCCAGTACGGGGAGATGGCCATCGAATCCCGCCCGGTGATCGTCATCGCCGGTCTCCGCGCTACCTCATGGCACGCCGCCGGTCCGGCTGCCCTATCGCGATGACAGGGGCGAGACTACAATAGACCATCGTCGTTCGCAAACCTCAGGAGTGATTCATGATCCCCACACTGCCGTTCGGCCGCACTGGCCACGAAAGCACGCGCATCATCTTTGGCGCCGCCGCGCTGAGCTCCGTTACCCAGGCCGAGGCGGACCAGACGATGGAGCTGATCCTCGAGCACGGCATCAACCACATCGATACCGCCGCCAGCTATGGCGAGGCTGAGCTGCGGATCGGCCCGTGGATGCCGGAGCACCGCGAGCAGTTCTTCCTCGCCACCAAGACCGGCGACCGGACCTACCAGGATGCTTACGATTCCATCCGCCGCTCGCTTGAACGCCTGCAAACCGGCCAGATCGACCTCATCCAACTCCATAACCTCGCCCAGGATGACGAGTGGGACGTCGCGATGGGACCCGGTGGCGCACTCGAGGCGGTGGTTCGCGCCCGTGAGGAAGGGCTCGTCCGCTTCATCGGCGTCACCGGCCACGGCACGCAGATTCCCGACATGCACCGGCGGTCGCTGGAGCGTTTCGACTTCGATTCCGTGTTGCTGCCGTACAACTTTCCGATGATGCGAAACCCGCGGTACGCTGCCGACTTCGAAGCCCT
>CADCWJ010000027.1 GCA_902806365.1 uncultured Thermomicrobiales bacterium | reverse complement strand
TTGTAGGCCTCGAGATGGCCGCGCTTGTCGGTGAAAATGCGGGCGACCTCATCCTCCGGCAGCGGATGCGCGACACTGGCCGACCGTTGACCGATCTCCATCACCGAGCCGGGAATCATCAGGTGCCCCTGGGTGAACCCTTCCTCGGCGACCATCTCCAGGAACACCGTGGCGTCCGGAAAGACGTTGGTTGGGTCGCGGTCGAAATCGTTGAGATACCAGAGGTCATCGTCCAGGAAGCATGGCGGCCCAGCGCTGGGGATGATGTGCGGCGCGCCGATCTGCCTGGCGTATCGCAGCGCCCGCTCCATCTGCGTCGTGCGCTTCTTGGAGCTCAGCGCGTCCTTCATCCGCTGCGGAAAGCGGTAGACCATGGGGTACCAGATCGCGCCCGAATACTGCAGGAAGTGCGCGTCGTAGGGCCCGAACTCGGCCAGCGCCTCGAACTCGACCGGCCGCGAGTCGTTCTGGTTGAAGATTTTCACCTCGCCGTCGTCGAGACAGATGCCCGAATCGCCGAGCGGCCCGTCCGCTGGCGAGACCAGCGACGTGATCATCACCCGCAGGCCATCGACGTCGAGCGGCTGGGCGTTGCGCGTCTGGACGAAGTTGGTGAAGCCGAGCGCCCGCAGCTCCTTCTCGACCAGTCCCAACGGATGATCCGGCAGCAACACCGTCGTCGCCTTCGAGACGTGCTCGCTCAGGTAGGTTGCGTCGAAGTGATCGAGATGGGTGTGAGAGAGATACAGGTAGTCCGGATCCTCGAACGGTGTCACGTCGAGCCCGTCGTTGGCCGGGAACGGGAACCAGGATCCAAAATAGGCCGGGTTGAAGAACGGGTCGCAGAGCACGCTGCCCTTGCGCGTCTCGATGTACATCCCCGCGTGGCCGAGAAACGTTACCTGCACGATGGTATCCCCGCATTGAGATGAGAAAGGAGATCGGCGGCTCGGCGTTCAGCTATCCGGGCCGTATCAGCACACGCCGGCATGCCCTCCTGATCTCCGGTAGGGCGCGAACGCGACGCGTCGCATCGATTATCCCACGCAGAATGGGTTCCCCGGCTCCCCACGCTACACTGGGGCGATTGAGCCGGTGCCGGCGGGGCATCGTTCGCGACAGGGACTGGGTGGAATGGTTGACTGTTTCGATCGGATCGCGGTGCAGATGACGGAGATCGCGCTGGAACCGGTCCGGATGCTCCAGCATCGGCCGATGCTCGCGGCAGTGTCGCTGCGCACCCCGAGCGGGGGCCAGCGGTACGAGATCACGATCGCGAAGCGGTTCCCGGACGGTCCGGCGGCAGACCCGGTCTACGTGTGGTCCGTCGCGGAGATCGACCTCCAAGGCAGCGCCACGCCGGGCGGGCGGGCCTGCGCCTCCGCGCCGGGCGCGACGTTCCGGGATCCGGAAGCCGCCTACTGGGATGCGGTTAGCGGGCTATGCGCGATCACCACGCCACGGTAGAGGCTATGTCGGGACCGGGAGCCCCTCGGCACTCAGGACCACGCCGCGCCCGCGCTTGCCGGTGAGCTCGAACCAGGCACGCAACACCTCGTCGGCGACCGGTACGGCGTGCGTCGCGCCCTCGCCGCCTGCCTCGATCACGACGGCGACCACGATCTCCGGCGCCTCGGCCGGCGCGAAGCAGGTGAACAGGGCATGCGTGTCGCGGGCACCAAGGTCGTCCTCCTCGCCGAACTCGGCGGTGCCGGTCTTGCCGCAGATGATGATCTCCTGTTCCCCAACCGGGTTCGTCTTTGGCCACTTCGTCGTGGCCGGGTCGTCCCGGTTTGCCCGGTACGCCGTACCGCTCGGGTCGTGGCAGACGCGCCGCATGCCTTCCTTGACGACATCGATCCAGTTCTGGTCGATCTCCAGCTTGCCGATTTCCTCGACAGGCGTCGGTTCCGGTGCAGCCGTGCCGACCGTCTTGTCGAGCACGAGGTGCGGCTTGCGGAACACGCCGTTGGTGGCGAGCGCGGCGGTGTTCAGCGCGAGCTGGAGCGGGGTCGCCTTGGCCTCGCCCTGGCCGATCGAAATGTTCAGCGTGTCGCCCGTGGACCAGCCTTCGGCGATGTTCTCCAGCTTCCAGACCCGATCCGGGAACAGGCCGGAGGCCTCGCTGATCTCCACCCCGGTTTCCCGACCGAACCAGAAGCGCTCCTGCATGTCCTTCGCAAGGCGGTCGATCCCGAGCCCGTTGAAGACGTGCTTCTCCTGACTGACGATCTGCTTTCCGAGCAGGTTCCAGTCGTAGTAGAAGACAGGTTCGGCCGTTCCGTCTTCGCCCTGGCTGTTCTCCTCGGCGACATTGTAGAAGTAGACATCGCACGATTGGGCGATCGCGCCATAGAGATCGAGGGTCTCGTGCGTGCCGCCCCTCCAGCCAACCCAGCAGGCCGAGGCGTTGCCCTTGCTGAGGTCGTTCGTGTACGGAACCTGAATTGCCCCGGTACATTTGTACGTCCTGTCGGGGGTGATGGCGCCGTGCGCCAGCGCCGACGCGGCGAGGAAGATCTTGAAGGTCGAGCCGGGGGGATAGAGCTCGTTCGTCGCTCGGTTCAGGAACGCCTTGCCCGCTTCGGTGTACTCCTTGAACTTGCGGCTCGACAGCCCGGTCACGAACAGTTGGTTGTCGTAGTAGGGATAGCTCACCATCGCCAGGATCTCGCCGGTGCGGGGGTCGAAGGCGACCACGCTGCCAGCGTTGGGGATCTGCCACATGGTCTTCCTGCCCTGTGGGGCGCGCTCCTCGGTATTGACTTTTTGCTTTGCCTCGGCCGCCCGCGCGATCGCCTCCTCGAGCGCCTTGGCGGCTGCTCGCTGCAGCTCCATATCGATCGTCAGCCGGATATTCTTGCCCGGAACCGGCTCCACGACCGTCCCCGCGAGCGTTCGCAGGACCACGCCATTGGCATCGATCTCGACCTGCTGGCCCCCCTTGATCCCGCGCAGCTCGCGCTCGAGCGCACCTTCGAGCCCCTCGTGACCGATGATGTCGTTCTGGTCATAGATGCGCTGGTTGTAGGCGTCCCGGTTGCGCAGGTCGTCGAGCGCGACCCTCGAAATGCCCTGCACGTATCCCAGCACATGCGACATCACCTCGCCCTCGCGATACACCCGGGCCAGGGCGGAATCATCGATCACCACTCCCGGCATATACATGCGGTTGGCTTCGAGCTTCAGCGCGACCTCGCGCGGCACGTCCTTCTTGATCGTGATCGGCAGGTCTTTGGCCCAGACATTCTCGATCAGGAAATCGAGCTCGTTCATGACGACGACGCCCGGGAGCTCACGCTGAGCTTCCCGGAACAGCGCGGCATCGTCGATCGTCAGCGGGGTGACCTTGACGTAGTTGTCGCCCCATTCTCGGATCCAGCGCCTGATCGCCGCGTCCTTCGTCTCATCATCGTAATTGAGCATCTGCGTGACGCGGCTGAAGATCGTATCCCGCGAGCGACTGGGAATCGCCCGCGGCCGGATCGCGAGCACGTTTTCGAGCTGGAGCGCCGAGATCAAGGAATCGAGCACGCGGCGGCGCTGGGCGTCATCCTCGGGCAGCTCGCCTTTGATGATCCGGACCTCCCAGGCCCGCCGGTTCTCGGCGAGAGGGCGCTTCATGCGATCGAAGATGATCCCCCGGGGGGCGGGCAGCACCACCTCGGAGAGACGGTTATCCTCGGCGTCTGTCTGGTACTCCTCACCCTTGACCAGTTGCAGGAAGCCGAGCCGCCCGGCCAGCGCCGAGAATGCGACGATCACTCCGGCCTTGGCGATGAACATCCGGCGCGTCAGGAAGTCCTGCTCGGCGCCCCTGGTTCGAGGGGACCGGCCGGCGACACCCAGGCGACGTTTCCGCTGGGCCGGTGGGTCGTAGGGTATGCGTTTGCGTCGAGCCATTGTCACTCATCCTTTGACCACCGCTGACCATCGTTCGCGAGCGGTCGTCTCGCCCGGTGCGCTCCGTCATGGTCCGTGACCACGATGCTCGGTGCCCCGGCGTCACAGGGAGTCTATCGCGAAAACAGGCGGGTAATCACGAGGAGGACCGGCAGGAGGATGGCATGCACCGCTCCCTGGAACACGATCCAGAGTCCAAGCGGCGCATCCCGCAAGACGCACAGGACGGCGCCGTGAACGACCGTCGCCCCGAACACCATGACAATCGGAATCACGAGATTGAACTGGAAGAAGCGCTGACCCCCCGATCCGGAGAGCAGGACGACGACCATCAGGGCCAGCGCGTTCGAGCCAAACGAGTCCAGGGTCAAGACATCCAGCAGGATCCCGGTAAAGAAAATCCAGCCCAGCGATTCGCGCATGCCGTGAGACGATGACCAGAGGAAGAGCATGACCAGAATGAAATCCGGCGAGACCGAGATGGGGTTGACACGGGGCAGGATCGTGGCCTGAGCAACGGCGGTGACGAACAGGAGCAGGGCAAAAAGGATGCGCGTCATCGGCTTGAAACGGTTGCTCCCCGTGGATCGCCACTGGCCCGGATAACCGGCCCAGTGTACCACGGACGAACGGACAGCCCGTGCAGGCGTGCCCACGGGAAATCGGGATGCGGCATACTCCCCCGAGCGCCTGGCGCCGCCCACCGGGTCCATGCCTGACCGGTGACCGGCAACCCACTGATGATCCCTTGACCCCTGGAGGTATCGATGTCCGCTGACCACACCCGGATGACCGGAAACGACGATTCGGTGGCATCGCCGATTGTCGCGGTGCGCTGGCTTCGCGAACACCATGACGACGCGAACGTGCTGGTGATCGACGTGCGGGATCGCGACGCGTACGATGCCGGGCATATCCCCGGCGCGTTGCACCTCGATCTCTCCCTCAACCGGCTCACCTCGTCCCGTGCCGAGGCGATCGGCCGCTGGGTCGATGCGCTGCGGGGCACGATCCAGCGGATCGGCATTCGCGCGGATCATCAGGTCGTCTTCTATGAGGACATGAGCGGCACCATGGCCGCCTACGGCGTCTGGCTTCTCGACGCGGCCGGGCTCCGCAACGGAGGGATGCTGGATGGCGGATTCGCGGCCTGGACCCAGGTGGGTGGCGAGACAACGACCGACGTGGCGGTGCCCGTCCCGTCGGATACCGGCATCCGGTTCGATCCACGGGTTCTGGCCACCGCCGACCAGATCCTCGGCGACCTGAAGGCCGGATCGTCCGGGGCCAAACGGGTTGATTCGCGCGCCGCACCAGAGGTCGCACGGGGGGCGATTCCAGGCTCCGTCCATCTCGATTGGCGCGATCATCTGGACGACCAGGGAGCGTTCCTGCCCATGGAAAAGCTCGCCGGGACCTACGAGGCGCTGGGCCTGGCGAAGGATGACCGGGTCGCGAGCTACTGCGCGGGCGGGATCCGGGCCGCCAACACCTATGTCGTGCTCAAGGCTCTGGGATATGAAAACGTCCAGAACTATGCTCCATCGTGGGGCGAATGGAGCACGCGAGGCGATACCCCGGTAGAGTAAGTCGAACGGGATGTGAACGCCGGGGATCGGGGGATACAGAATCCGCCGACACGGTTGCGGGACACCCGCACTGATCCCTGCGGCAACGGAAGCCCGTGCTGCGATGCACCGGCGCGTCGGAGTGCCTCATGGCTCCAGCGTCACGGCAGAATGCGAAGGGTCCAGATTTTTGAGCCTGAGTCGGACAACGACCGTCGCATCGCTCAGCCAGGAATATGCAGACCATGCGGCTGAAGGAGTTCCACGTTGTGACAACTTCTCCATCCAACGACGTGATCCCGAACGCGCGGCACGATCAGCCGCCCGAACAGGTCCACCGCGTCGTCGTGACCGGGATCGGAGCGATCAGCTCGCTTGCCTCCTCGGCGGAGGAAACCTGGCGACGCATCGTCGACGGCGAAACCGGCATCCGCCGTGCCGAAACCCTCGACCCCGCCCAACACCCCTGCCTGCTCTGGGGCGCCGTCGACCGCGCCGCGATGCCCGCCCGGTTCCTCGCCGGCAAGGCGGCGCGTAACGCCTCTTTCTTTACCAGGATGGCGGTCGAGAGTGCCGGCGAGGCGATGGTAGACGCCGGGCTGCTCGACGACGAGCTTCAGCCAGTCATCGACCTGACGGACGCCGGAGCCGCCTTTGGTACCTGCGTGGGCGGCATTTATGACGAGCTGATCCCCGCGCATGAGGTCTTTCTCCAGCGCGGCACGTCTCGCGTTCCTCCTCATCTCCACGTCATGTTCCCCCACAACCTGGCTGCGTACGCGGTTCAGCAACGCTTCGGCATGGGCGGGCCAAGCTCGACCGTGGTGACGGCCTGCGCGACCGGCGCCCAGGCGATCGGCGATGGGTTCCATGCAATCCGGTACGGACACGCGCCGCTGATGATCGCCGGTGCCACCGAATCCACCACCCACCCGTTGTTTCAGGCGGGGTTCGCGGCAATGCGCGCACTCGTTACCGATTCCAACGATGCTCCCGACCGCGCGAGCCGCCCCTTCGACGCCACTCGGGCGGGGTTCGTGCTTGGCGAGGGGGCCGGAATGCTTGTGCTCGAGGATCTGGACCACGCCCTCGCCCGCAATGCCACGATCTACGCCGAGATCGCCGGATACGCCACATCGAACGACGCCTATCATCCGATCGCGCCCCATCCGGATGGCGCCGGGGCCGTGCGGGCGATCCGCAGGGCACTCGCCGACGCCGGGGTCGAGCCGGACGCGGTCGACCACATCAACGCGCACGCCGCCTCGACCCCGGCGGGCGATGTCTCCGAAGCGCGGGCGATCCACCACGTCTTCGGCGAGCGCGCGCAAACCATTCCGGTCACGTCGATCAAGGGCGCTATTGGCCATTGCATGGCCGCCGCCGGCGCGCTGGAGACGATCTGCGCGTTGTACTCGATCCGCGACGGGATGATCGCACCGACCCGAAATCACCGCCATCCCGATCCCGAGGTCGGGCTTGATGTCGTCAGCGGCGCGGCGCGACAGGCACGAATCGATGTCCTGACCAAGCACTCGTTCGGCCTCGGCGGCCAGAACGCCTGCCTCGTCATCCGGCGCTTCGACGGCGCGTGACGAGCCCGTACGGGCTGAGCTTCCGCTCGCCCAACCCGTGACGTGGCGATCTTCTAGCTCGTGATGTGGGGCCGGCAGCACTGGCTCCTTCGCCAACCGCAGGTTGCCTTGGATGTCATCCCGAGGGAGCGAAGCGACGAGGGATCTCCCGGCGAAGCCGGTTCCTGAATCCGCGCGGAGCGCCATCCTCTTTTGTTGCTATTGGGAACGCATTGGCCACGGTGGTCGTCGTTCACCACTTTCCTGGGAGGCTCTCATGAAACCACTTGCGGGTCGAACCGCCCTCGTTACCGGCGCCAGCCGCACGAACGGCATCGGTGCGGCCGTCTGCCGCCTCCTTGCCGAGCGGGGCGCGGACATCGTCTTCACCCATTACCTCGCCTACGACCGCGACCAGTACGGCGCCCCGAACGACGGCCCGGAGCGGATCGCGGCCGATGTCCGGAGCCACGGTGTGAGCTGCGAGGCGATCGCCTGCGATCTCTCGGAACCCGGCGCCTCGACGCGGCTGATGGTGGATGTCTGGTCGCGGACCGGCGGGATCGACATCCTGGTCAACAACGCCGCGTACTCCACTCACGACGCCTGGGATACCCTGACCGAGGAATCGCTGGACCGGCACTACGCCGTCAATCTTCGCGGCACGGCGATGCTGACCGCGGAATTCGCTCGCCGCTTCACCAAAGGCACGGGCGGGCGGGTCGTCAATTTCAGCTCCGGTCAGCACCTGGGCTCGATGCCGAACGAACTCGCCTACGCCAGCTCGAAGGGCGCGATCATTGCCTTTACGCAGAGCATCGCGCCGGATCTGGCGCGACTGGGCATCACCGCCAACGTGATCAACCCCGGCCCGACCGACACCGGCTGGATGTCCGACGAGCTCAAGGCGAGCCTGATCGCCAGCACGCCTTCCGGCCGCATTGGTCAGCCGGAGGACGCCGCCCGGCTCGTCGGCTGGCTCGCGAGCGACGAGGCGAGCTGGGTCACCGGCCAGGTCATCAACTCCGAGGGCGGCTGGGTCCGCGGCTGATGTGTTTCCGAATCGGGGACCGGTATATCCAGCCCCACGCGCATCGTGCAAGGTCTCTCCTGATAGCGGCACGAGGAACCCGCATCTCATTTCATCGCCAACCTCACGGTGCCGATGCTTGAGCGCCATGACACACTTTCCCCACCGTCTCAGTTGCCCGCGGCATATGCTCACCCGGGTCGCCGGCTCGCCTTGATGAGATTGAAGGACCACAGAAAATGACCCTCCGCGAAGAACTTGGCGACCGCCTCGCGTTCGTCTTTCCCGGTCAGGGCAGCCAGGCCGTCGGAATGGGCCGGGTGCTGTCCGAGTCGTCTTCCGCCGCCCGTGAGACGCTGAGGGAAGCGGACGAGGTCCTTGGCATTCCTCTCTCCCGCCTTCTCTTCGAGGGTCCGGCAGCGGAGCTGGACGATACCTTCAACGCCCAGCCTGCCCTCCTCACCGTCTCCGTGGCGTCGCTGCGCGCACTTCACGAGCGCGCCGATGCCGAGGGCGTGCCATTGACACCGCTCGTCGTGGCCGGGCATTCGCTGGGCCAGTTCTCGGCGCTGGTGGGCGCGGGCGTGATCGACTTCAGCGATGCACTCCATCTCGTCCGGGAGCGCGGCCGCCTGATGAAGGAGGCCGGCGAGCGGCGACCCGGCGGGATGGCGGCCGTGATCGGGCTCGACGACGAGCGGCTGGCCGAGATCTGCCGGGAAGCCGCGTCGGAGGGGATCATCAACGTTGCCAACCTCAACTGCCCGGGCCAAACGGTCATCTCCGGCGAGGTCGCCGCTTTGGAGCGAGCGATGGATCTTGCGAAGGCGGCCGGAGCCCGGCGCGTCGCCCGACTTCCGGTTTCGATCGCCGCGCATTCGCCGCTTATGCAGGACGTCTCGCCCCGCCTCACCGATCGGATCGACGCACTTCCGTTTCGTGAGCCGACGATTCCGGTGGTGGGCAACGTGTCCGGGGAGCCAATCACGAGCGTCGCCGGACTCCGGGAGGAACTGGCGTACCACGTCGAGCGCCCGGTGCAATGGACGACGTCGATCCAGGCCATGGTCGGGCTCGGCGCGACGACCTTCGTCGAGCTCGAACCAGGACAGGTGCTTGCCGGTTTGATCAAGCGGATCGACCGCGCCGTCACCACCATCGGCGCCGGCGCACTGCTCGGTGCAGGCACCTGGCAGGCCGGGTAGGAACTCCCGCGAACTGCCGCTAGACTTCAGCAGCAATACGTCCTTGGTCCATGAGTGGGACGCCTGCTGAACCGGCAGCCTCTGAACGACAGGAACCGATTCAGCGCATGCGCGCGTCGATCGTCCCCAACGAGGCGGACCGGCGGCGAAAGGAATCCAGCGGTGACGCGGGTCGTGATAACGGGAGTCGGCGCGGTAACACCACTGGGAATAGGAGCCGAGGCGTTCTGGGCCGGGCTGACCGCCGGGCATTCAGGGATCCGAACGATTCAGGGCTTCGACCCGTCCGGCCTCGAGGTCCGGATTGCCGGCGAGGTTCCGGGCTTCGTGCCGAAGGACTTCATGGACTTCAAGGCGGCCCGCCGGATGGATCGCTTCGCCCAGTTCGGGGTTGCCGCCGCCCGGGAAGCGATTGAAGCCTCGGGCCTGCGGATCACGGATGAGAACAGCGAGCGGATCGGGGTCATGGTCAACACGGGTGGCGGTGGCATCCCGACCTTCGAGAGTGAAGTGCTGAATCTGAGCACGAAGGGCGCGAAACGGGTTGGCCCGTTCCTGATTCCACTGTTCGCCCCCAACATGGCGAGCGCCCAGGTCGCGATCACCTTCGGCATTCACGGCCCGACCGTGACCTCCGTCGCCGCCTGCGCCGCCGGGGTCCAGGCGTTTGTGGACGCCGTTCACCTGCTGCAGCGCGGGGACGCCGACGTCGTGATTACCGGGGGGACCGAAGCCGGGATCACCCCGGTCGCGATCGCCAGCCTGACAAACATGGGCGCGTTGTCGCGACGCACCGGCGATCCCGCGGAGGCAAGCCGTCCGTTCGACAAGGGTCGCGACGGCTTCGTGTTCTCCGAAGGCAGCGCGATCATGGTGCTTGAAACCGAGGAGCACGCCGCACGTCGCGGCGCCAGCGTGATCTGCGAGGTGTCAGGCGGTGCCTACACCTCCGATGCATTCCACATCACGGCGCCCGACCCGACGGGACGGGGAGCGATTGGGGCGATGCGCGGGGCACTCGCGCGGGCTGGCCTCGAGCCACGGAACATCGACTACGTCGCTGCCCATGCGACCGCGACCCAGGTCGGTGACGTCGGCGAGACACGCTCCCTGAAGGCAGTCTTCGGCGACCATGCCCATGCGCTTGCGATCTCGGCGAACAAGTCTATGCTGGGGCATTTGCTTGGTGCGGCGGGCGCCGTGTCGTCGCTTGCCTGCGTCCTGGCGATTCGCGACGGTATCGCGCCGCCGACGATCAACCTGACCGACCCCGATCCCGAGTGCGATCTCGATTACGTGCCAAACGTCGCCCGGCAGGTCACGGTCCGCGCCGCGATGGCCAACGGATTCGGCTTCGGCGGCCAGAACGCCAGCGCCATCTTCCGCGCCATCGACTGACCCGCCACCTCAGAACACCGTCCGGGTCGCCAACTCGCCTCGCGCCAGGCCAACCGCGATCGCGTTGTGCCGCGCGACCGTCGCAGCCAGGTCGAATCCCACGATCGACCCGTCCCGGACCCGGACCCGCCCGTTGACGATGCTCAGGTCCACCGCCGGCGGCTGGCAGAAGACGATCGCGGCCAGCGGATCGTGGACTGCGGCGCCCGCGAAGGGCAACGTGTCGATCCGAATCCCGATCAGGTCCGCCATCATGCCGGGAGCCAGGATACCGATGTCGTCGCGGCCGAGCACCGCCGCGCCACCGCGTGTCGCGAGACGGAGGGCCTCGCGAGCCGTCATCGCGGCGGGGTCGCCGCCGACGCGTTGGAGCAGCATTGCCATCCGCGCCTCGGCCAGCAGGTGCGATCCATCGTTGGACGCCGAGCCATCGACCCCGAGCCCAACCCGCATCCCGGAACGGATCCAGGCACCTACCGCGGCGACTCCGGAACCGAGGCGCATGTTGGAGGTCGGGCAATGTGCCGCACCGGTCTGCGTCCGCCCCAGACGCGCGATCTCGCCGGCGGCGGGGTGGACAAGGTGCGCGTGCCAGACATCGTCTCCCACCCAGCCCAGATCCTCGCTGAGTTCAACCGGCGATCGTCCGAATGTGCGCTGGCAGAACTCCGCCTCATCCAGCGTTTCGGCGAGATGGGTGTGTGAATGGACCCCATACGAGCGCGCCAATGCGACGCTCTCCCGCATCAGATCGGGCGAGACACTGAACGGCGAGCACGGTGCCAGCACGATCCGGATCATTGCCCCCGGATGTGGATCGTGATACGCCTCGATCACGCGGCGCGAATCGGCAAGAATCGCGTCCTCGTTCTCCACGATCCGGTCCGGCGGCAGGCCGCCCCTGGATTCGCCAACCGACATCGACCCGCGCGAGGCATGAAACCGTACTCCCAGCTCGACCGCCGCGGCGATCTGGTCGTCGACACGCGCCCCATTGGGCCAGATGTAGGTATGGTCGCTCGCGGTCGTGCAGCCGGACAGGAGCAACTCGGACAGCGCGATCTTCGTACTGACCGCAATCGCCTCCGGGGTCATCCCCGCCCAGATTGGATAGAGGGTCCGCAGCCAGGTGAAGAGATCGGCGTCCTGGGCGGCGGGAATCGCCCGGGTCAGTGTCTGGAAGAAATGGTGATGCGTGTTGACGAGCCCCGGCAGGATCACCATCCCGCTCGCGTCGATCTCCACGTCGGCGTTCGCCGGCATGGAGGACGTCGCCCCGACCCGCGCAACCCGCCTATCCTCGATCAGGATTGCACCGTCCGGAATCTCGGTTCCGGCATCGTCCATCGTCGCCACGAGCCGCGCGTTCCGGATCAGCGTCGTCGCCATGAGTTTGCCCTTTGTCGATCGTTGCCGCCGATCCGCCGGCCGTCGGATTGTACTGCCCTCTCGAACCGCGCCCACGGTAGGCATGGTCGGCGCTGACGGGTAAGATCGTGGGGCGAACACGTCGATCGACCGCGAACCTCAGGGAGTCACACATCGATGCCCGACACGCCCGCGCAACCGGAAGCACCGCCACCTCACGACCGCGTCGCTCTTGTCACTGGTGGCGCACGGGGCATCGGCCTGGCGGTCGCGATCCGGCTGCTCGCCGATGGTGGGCGCGTCGTCCTGGCGGACATCGATGGAGACGCCGCCGAACAGGCGGCGGCGGCGCTGGGCGAGCGCGCAACCGGCGTGGCGCTGGACGTGACCGCTCCGGATGAATGGGAACGCGCACTAAACACTATCGCCGGGCGATGGGCTCCTGTCGCGATCCTCGTCAACAACGCCGGAATCGCCGGTCGCAGCGCTCCGATCTGGGAGTTGGAGATCGAGGAGTGGAACCAGGTACTGGCGATCGACCTCACCGGTGTCTTCGTCGGTTGCCGCGCCGTCCTCCCCGGAATGATCGCCAATGGCTATGGCCGGATCGTCAACATCGCATCGATCGCGGGCAAGGAGGGGAACCCGAACGCCGCGCCGTATTCGGCGGCCAAGGCGGGCGTGATCGGCCTGACCAAGGCGATCGCCAAGGAAGTTGCGACGTCGGGCGTGATCGTTAACGCGGTGACCCCGGCGGTGATCGAGACCGGCATCCTCAAGCAGGTGTCGGACGAGCACATCGCCTACATGACGAGCCGGATCCCGATGGGACGGGTCGGGCAGCCGGAAGAGGTAGCGGCGCTGGTCGCCTTTCTGTGCTCGGACCAGGTCACCTTTTCGACGGGCGCCGTGTTCGACATCTCGGGCGGCCGGGCCACCTACTGAACTTTCGCAAGTTCGGATCGCTCGCCATGTCGCGGTACACTGACGGCGACCGGCCAGAAGACCCGGGGCGAGCTTCGCCGGGTGCGGCACCACGCCCGAACAATCCATCCGATCCATCAGCCGGCATCCGGGAGGAACACGGCGCATGCGTCTCTTGCCATGGGAAGACAAGTCCCGGTTGAAGAAGGAGATGGAGGTAAAGCCCATACCCCTTGTCTCCGGGTACCGGTTTTCGATCAAGGGGTCGCCCCGGCACTACGATGACGTCACGGCGATCATCGAAGCGAGTGGAACCGCCAACGTGTATTTCGGCGAGGCACTCACCTACGAGCGCGGCGCCGGAATCGCGCTCTGGCGCATCAAGGCGCGCGGGTTCGACTGGCTCCAGCCGCTCTACGACTGGTGGGTGGAGATGGAGCGGATCGAGCCGATCCAGTTCACCTTCCACCTCTACATGCCGGATGACCTGAAGTACGCGGCGCTCGACCTTCGTGCGCATTCTGTCAACGATGTCGAGCAGTACATTCGTGCTCATGCCCCGTGGGATGGCCGCGGCGAGCGGCCTAGCACCGGCAAACTTTCGTCGGGACAACCGAATCTCGACAGCCACTAGTGGATCGCCAAAGCTGAATTGTCATTCCGAAGGCATCGCCTGTTGGAAATCTCAGCAGCTGCATCGAGCAACTGGAGTGGCAAAGAACGGTCGGCCCTTCGCTCAACCGCCATCGATGCCGGTTACCAGGGCGGCTACGACCTGGAACGGCGATTCCCGTTACCCGAAGAATCGAAGACGGAACGAGAACTGTCCCAAGATCGGTGAAGCAAACAACACCCCGGATGCGATTGCATCCGGGGTGTTCAACGGTGCAGGGCGGAAATGCCGGGACAGATGACCCCTCAATCGGCGGCGGTGTCCCGCTCAAGCAGCTTCGACCTGATCCGCTCCACATTCTCCGGGCGCGCCTTCCAGCAGGCCGGCACATCCTCGGTATACATGCACAGGAGCGCCTCGTCTTCGGAGTGCAGCGCCCACCCCAGCGAGCACCTTGGGGCGTGATGGTTGCCCGCCACCGGCAGGCCGATCCGGGTTCGGGTCAGCATCGGGCAGCCAAACAGTGGGCCGTTTTCGTCGACGAACTGATCGACACGGCGTTTCTCGATCGGGCGCGGGGCCAGGGTCACCGGTGCCCTGGGCTTCAGGATCCCCTGGGGCATGCTCTCGGGTTGCGTCGGGCGCTGCTGCCGGCGTCGCTGGTTCCGCCCCGGACCCTGCCCGTTCCGAGTCCGGGAACCATCCGCCATCCCGTCCCGGGGCGAACGGGCAGGTGGTCCTGAACGACCGGCATCCTTTCCCGGCGGCCGGGACGATCGCGATGGGGGGCGATCGGTGGTCTGGCGAGGTGGCTCGTTCGACACCGCCGATTCCGAAGCCGACACCGTCACGGTCTCGGACTCAACCTGACCGGTGACCACTTCCTGTGCGGGAGCTTGCGCCGCTCGCCCGGCGCGTGACCGGTTGCGCCCCCTGCTGGTACGACCGCGGGTCACGATCGACCCCGGCCCAAGGCCACGCGCCGATCCCGAATTAGCGTGCCCGCGTATCGCGTGGCCCCCACCAGGGCCTTGCGGCCATTCCGGATCGTCCACGCCACCCCTCGCCGTACCAGCTTCCGCACCAGCGCCAGATCGGCATCGATCACCGCGAGGCTGGTATCCGTCGCGGTCAGGTGCTTCCCGACGACTTCATCCGGGCATGTACGGATTGCTTGCCGCAGCGCGCTCAACAGCACGTACAGGTCATCGAGCTGCCCGGCCACCGGAATGATCCCCGGCACGAAATCGATCGGGGTGATTGTGTATGCCGTTCCGGCCGCGAGCAACGCCTTCGACGACTTCGGCACCTGCGGATCGCTCGCCATCAGGGCCGCCAGCCGGACATAGCGGGGGAGCCGCTTGACGGTTACCCAGAACTCCGCCAGCATCTCGTCCTTCTCGGACGCCGGCTCCGGGCCGGGAACGATGGCGATTGTCGCTTCGGGTTCATTCAGCGGCACGGGGATGCCCGTGGCAATCGGTTCGTCAACCGGCGCGGGAATGCCCGTGGCAGCTGGTTCATCAAGTGGCGCGGGAGGGACGAGTGGGTCGTTCGTCTCTGGGTTGATTGGTGAATGGTCGTTCATTGGTGTTCCTCTCGCGGCAGCCTTTGACCGGAGGAGCTCTTCGGAATACGGTTCGTACCAGGCGACGAGCGGTTGGATCACGCGAGCCGCCCGATCGAAGCCAATCGGCTGCCGTCCCAATCATTGTGCCACTCGCGTGCCACCCGCCGCCCGACCCATGGTGGGAGACGACTCGGGTCCCGGACCCGGACCGTCCAACGCCCGGCAGGACGTGCCCCGGAACCATTCTTCGACCGCTGGACGCGACGCCCCTGGTGAGTTCGCGCGCCGCCACGTCAGCAGCGGGCAAACAGCCCGACACCCAGGCAGTTCCGCGACAACCGCTGGATCTCATCCGATCCGTTGCAATGCCATCGTCTTCCGGCGAACGCGGCCCGTCTTTTTGCGTCGATGCCGCTTGCCCCTTGCCGGGCAGGGTCCGGTTGCCCCGATCGGCACATTGCGATGGGCGTATGTCCAGCGACGGGATCGTTCCCTGGGGACACCGGTTAGCCGCCCAGCTGTCGCAGCACGAACAGCGCGTTGGCGGGGCGTTCCGCGATTCGCCGGGTGAAATAGGGATACCACTCGGTCCCGAACGGAACGTACACCCGCATCCCGAACCCGTCATTCACCAACCGCGTCTGCTGGTCGCGCCGCACCCCGTAGAGCATCTGGAATTCATACCGCTCGGCCGCGATCTGGTGTCGCTGCGCATGCTCGATCGTGGATCGGATCAGCGCCATGTCATGCGTAGCGATCGCGGGGTAGGTTCCATCCGAAAGCAGCATCCGGCTCAGGCGCGCGTAGTTCTCATCGACCTCGACGCGCTTCTGGAAGGCAATGTGCTCAGGCTCCGCATATGCACCCTTGACGAGACGAACCCGGATCCCGAGCCGGTTGAGACGCTGGACATCGTCCTCGGCGCGGCGCAGGTAGCTTTGGACCACGGTGCCGACTTCCCGGGGAAACGTCCGGTGAAGCTCCTCGGTAATCGTCATCGTGTCCTCGGTGTACTGGGAGCCCTCCATATCGATCCGGACGAATCCCGAGACCTCCCGGGCGACCCCCAGAATCCATCCCATGTTGCGCCGGGCGACGTCCAGCCCGAAATCCAGGCCCACCATCGTCAGCTTCACCGAGATGTTGGGCTCCAGATTCGATCGATGCAGTTGGCGCAGGATGTCCCCGTAGCTGTCCACCGCTCGCTGCGCCGCTTCCTCGGAGGTAACGTTCTCGCCGAGCTGGTCGAGCGTGACGGTGATCCCCTTGGCAGCGAGATCCCGTGCCGCGGCAAGGGCAGTCTCCACCGACTCCCCGGCCACGAACCGGCTGACGAGCCCCTTTGTGATCGAGCTGGATCGAAAGAATGACGACACGCCGGGATTGTCCGAAACGGCCA
Source organism: uncultured Thermomicrobiales bacterium (assembly GCA_902806365.1). Taxonomy (GTDB): domain Bacteria; phylum Chloroflexota; class Chloroflexia; order Thermomicrobiales; family UBA6265; genus CADCWJ01. The sequence goes on along the minus strand of CADCWJ010000027.1, from coordinate 26 downwards.
GCACGGCGCGACGCATGGGATTCATG
>CADCWJ010000026.1 GCA_902806365.1 uncultured Thermomicrobiales bacterium | reverse complement strand
TTCTGGGCGCAGCTCCAGGCCGGCACGCGACAGGGTGCCGGGAATGGCGAACCAGGTGCCGATGTCGTGCTCGATGTGAGCCATGGAGTGCGACCACAAGCGGACGCGGGAACCCGTGAGTCGCCGGCCGCAGATCTCGCTCGCCGGCTCGGGAGGACGCTTGAGCGTTTTGCGGGGGAACGACTCGAACCGGTCGATCACAACCTGATCGACGAGACCAATATCCTGAATCGCTGGCTCTATCGCCAGGCTGGCCATCCCGCGATCCTGCCGCTCGACCTCGATCGCCGACATGACCTGGATCACCTTATGACGCTGGCGGATACGGTGCTTCGTCTCGACGACTCGCTGATTGCGGCCGATCACCTGCATGAGGTTGACGACGCCATCATGGACAACGGAACTGCCAGTGCGCTGCTCGCTGCGCCCGCCGGGGCCTGATCGGGGCGAATGGGACTGGCGCGCCTGTCGTCGTTGTCCGATATATGGTATGACACTGGCATCGATCGACGACCTTGCCCCCGCCTGATCCGGCCTTCCGCTGGTGCAGGCGGCAAACCTCCCGAGTATGGGACAGGAGCCATGATCCAGATGGACAGACGCGAACTTCTCAAGAGGTCGGGCATCGTTACCGCTGGTGTGGCGATCGGCGCATCGCTTCCCGCTGGCGGGTACGCCGCGTCGGCGGCACAGAACGCCGGCACGCTGGCCTTCTGGGACACGTTGAACGATGAGGTCCGGGGCGGAGTCGTCGAGGCGCTCGCCGACAGCTTCGAGGCCTCGCACAGCGGAGTGACCGTCGAACACCGGGGCTGGACCCCGGACGAGCTGTCGGCCACCCTGCCGCGCTCGGTCGACAGCAAACAGGGGCCCGCGGTGGCCCAGGTCAACAACGGCGAATCGCTCGCCGGGCCCATGATCCGCGGCGGCCAGCTCGTGTCGCTCGCTGAGTACGACGCACAGTACGGCTGGTCGAAGCGGTTCGCGCCGGGTCTGCTCGCGCGCAACATGTACACCGCCGATGGCAAGACGTTCGGTGAAGGCGAACTCTGGGGTGTTTCGGCCGAGTCCGAAATCGTCGGCTTCTATTACAACAAGCAGATCTTCGCCGACAACAGCCTGACACCACCGACGACGCTGGCCGAGTTCGAGACGCTGCTAGGGGCCCTCCGCGAGGCCGGGCAGGAACCCCTGGTCTTCGGCAATCTCGACAAGTGGCAGGCAATCCACCTGTACGGTGAGATGCATGGAACGCTGACGAACCGCGAGTTTCTCGACAATCTCATCTACCGGCGGGGTGGAGCGGCGTTCGATGACGCCTCGTTCGTCGAGGCGGCGACGAAGCTCGCCGCGTGGAACGAGGCCGGCTACTTCATGCAGGGGTTCGAGGGCCAGAACGGTGACGACGCGACGGGACTGTTCGCGACCGGGGCCGGCGCGATCCTGTTGCAGGGGAGTTGGGCGGCGGGAACGGTCGCGGATGGCCTCGGCGAGAACGCCGGGTTCTTCCTGATGCCGCCGGTCGAGGCGGGCGGCACAGTGATGCATGTCGGTGGGGTCGGGATTCCGTACAGCATCACGACCAACGCCGCCGATCCGGCGCTGGCGGCCGAATTCATCGACCATCTGGTCTCCGAAGAAGCGTTCAACCTCTTCATCGAAGCCGGCTCGTTGCCGTCCGGCGAGATCCCGGCCGAAAGGATCACGGCCGGTACCCTTTCTGGCGATCTCTACACGAACTGGAACGCCGCGCTCGAAGCCGATGCCGTCGGTCACTATCTTGACTGGGCCGCGCCGGACTTCTACGACACGCTGACCGGCGGGCTCCAGGAACTTCTTGGAGGGCAGTCGACTCCGGAGGAGTTCGTGGGCGCGCTCCAGACCTTCTATGCTGCTTCCTTCGGCTAGTACGGAGGCCATAGGCGACGAGCCGGCCAGGCGGGTCGGCTCGTCGCGTGGCGGTTCACGAGGTCTGGGGGGCTCCCGATGGGAGCCCTATCTCTATCTGCTGCCCGGCACGTTGATCTTCACGATCTTCCTTGCCCTGCCGGTGGCGGGGGCGATTGCCCTCAGCCTGACCGCCTGGAAT
>CADCWJ010000025.1 GCA_902806365.1 uncultured Thermomicrobiales bacterium | reverse complement strand
CTTGCGGACGATGTCCGGGATCTCGACGTACGCATCCGTGGTCACCTCACCCGCGACGTGCACCAGTCCGGTGGTGACGAGCGTCTCGACCGCCACGCGGGAGTCGGGGTCCTGCTCGAGGAGTCCGTCGAGGATCGCGTCGCTGATCTGGTCGCAGATCTTGTCCGGATGGCCCTCGGTGACCGACTCCGAGGTGAAGAGCAGTTTTGCCGCGCTGTCGAAGGTGGTCGTCATCGCTTGTGTCCTTATCGGCCCGATCCGGCGTCGAACGGTTGCGCCCGCCTCGGCCTCATAAAAGGGAAAGTTGTGGTTGGAACCCGAGAGGCTGGGATTTGCGGATAGTCTCCAGCCTCGTGAGGTCCCTACCCTTCCCAGGAATCCATGTAGAGCGCCTGCTCGTCGGACAGCTCGTCGATCGTAATGTTCATCGACTTCAGCTTCATTGCCGCGATCTCGCTGTCGATCTCCTGGGGCACGCTATAGACTTTTGGCTCAAGGTTCTTGCCTTCCCGCACGAGATGCTCGGCGGCCAGCGCCTGGTTGGCGAAGCTCATGTCCATGACACTCGCCGGATGACCCTCGGCGGCGGCAAGGTTGATCAGTCTCCCCTCGCCGAGAACGATCAGGCTCTTGTCACCAAACAGGAATTCCTCGACGAACGGCCGAAGCGTCCGGCGGCCCTCGCCGGCCATCTCGGACAGGGCCTTGAGATTGATCTCCGAGTTGAAGTGGCCCGAGTTGGCGAGGATCGCTCCGCTCTTCATGACCTCGAAATGCCGGCGATCGATAACGTTCACATTCCCGGTGGCGGTCACGACCACATCGGCAACCGGAGCCGCTTCCTCCATCGTCTTGACCATGAACCCGTCCATGGCCGCTTCCAGGGCGCGTACTGGCTGCACCTCGGTCACGATCACCTGGGCGCCCATGCCCCGGATCCGGGTCGCGATGCCCTTACCGCACCATCCGTACCCGGCCACGACCACGGTTCGCCCGGCGAGCAGAATATTGGTCGCGCGGAGGATGCCATCGATCGTGCTCTGTCCGGTTCCATACCGATTGTCGAAGAAATGTTTCGTGTCGGCGTCGTTGACGGCGATCACCGGGAACTTCAGGACCCCCGCCTTTTCCATCGCCCGCTCACGGACCACACCGGTTGTGGTCTCCTCGGTGGCGCCCAGGATCTCGCCCAGCGTGTCGGCGTACTCCTTGTGCAACAGTGTGACTACATCCGCGCCATCGTCGATCACGATCGATGGCCGGTGAGCGATCGCCGAATGGATATGCCGGTGGTACGTCTCGTCATCCTCGCCCTTGATCGCGAAGACCGGGATTCCGGCTTCGACGAGTGCCGCGGCGACATCGTCCTGCGTCGAGAGGGGGTTACTCGCGCAGAGCACCGCATCGGCTCCACCTGCCTGAAACGTGAGCGCAAGGTTCGCCGTCTCGGTCGTGATGTGAGCGCAGCACAGGAGGCGCATGCCGTCGAATGGACGTTCCCGTGAAAAACGCTCGCGGATCTGGGCAAGGACCGGCATCTCGCGTGCCGCCCAATCGATGCGTCGGAGGCCGTCGGGTGCCAGCGATGGATCCTTGATGTCGAAGTTCCTGGAGCTGGCCATGGTTGCTGCCATAAGATGGTGCCTTTCGTGCTGGCGAGATTGTGGCTCGCGACTGTGCAGCAGGTGGAACCCAGGTCGGGTGCCGCTGCAAGGGAGAATCGTCAGTCGGCGACGCTGGCCGCCGTTACGTCGGTTCGCTTGAGATCGTCGATGGTCAGGTGGTCGATGTACTCGGGGAAACTCGTCCGGAACCGATCGAGGAACGACTCTGGTGTGAACGAGTGCTCCTGTGGTCCGTGATGCTCGATGGCGTGCGTCGCGGTCAGGGCCGCGATCCGCCCCGTGACCGCTAGGCTCTTCCCAAGCAGCAAGCCCTTGAGCAGTCCGGCGCGGAACGCATCGCCGCCGCCGGTGGGATCGACGATTGGGTCTGGCGCCGCTACCGGCACCTTCACTACCTCCCCGCCGGCCCGGAGCTCGGAGCCCTGGCTTCCGTAGGTGACGACTGTAATCGGAACCCTTCTCGCAATATCGTCGATGCTTAGACCAGTCTTGCGCTCGATCATCCCAAACTCGTAATCGTTGCCGACGACCATATGCGCAAGGTCGATTCCCCGGCTCAACTGGTCTCCATCGAGGATCACAATCTGCTGGGAAGGATCGAACACGAGCTTGCAGCCAGCCGCCGCAATCTCCTCGGCGTGCTTCACCATGGCGTCCGGCGCCGCCGCGCTCACCAGGCCATAATCCGCGATCCTGGCCTGCTCGGTCACATCCAGTTCGGCGGATCGCCCCCCCGCCCCTGGATAAAAGGAAGCGATCTGGTTTCCCGCCATGTCTGCATTCATGAACGAGCTTGACGTGAAGTCATCGTCAACCGTAAGGATCGAGGAGAGGTCGACTCCCATCGCCGACAGGACGTCCCGATACCCCTCGAAATCCGACCCCACGGCCCCGACCAACGCGCACGGAACGTTGAGCAACGCAAGGCTGTAGGCGATGTTGCCTCCGACGCCGCCTCGCTGTTTCTTCATCGAATCCAGCAGGAAGCTGATCGAGAGCACGTGCGCCTTGTCTTCGAGAATATGGTCCTTGAACGAACCGCCGAACGACATGACGTGGTCAAACGCAATGGACGCACTAACGACGACCCGTGGAGAAATTGTCACGCTCGAATAACTCCCATTCCCACCCCTTCGGCCGCACCGGAGCAGGCCGGCCGACTGCCGCCGCGTGTCATCAAACTTGCTGTGTCACGCGCAGAAATGCCGCCGGTCCTTCGGACCATGCAGCTGTAGCGATGAGCATAGCATAGGCAATCGTCCCCCTCCCGCTTACGGCCGAACGATGGCTTCCAGGGCGAGCTCAATGGCTGACTCCGGCACGTCGGTCGCGATCGCTACGCCGCCGTCACGGACCGGCAGCACCCATTGCTGCACTCCGGCCGCCTTCTTCTTGTCACTTCGCATCTTCTGGCGAACCGCGTCAGGATCGAACGCAGCCGTCACCGGCAGTCCAAACGCAGTGATCAGATTGCGTACGCGGGATTCAGCCGCGGAATCGATCCGGCCCATCTCTCGCGCGATTCGCAGGGCCGCGCACATCCCCACCGCCACGGCCTCGCCGTGCGGAAGGCCCGCGGTCGCCGCCTCCACCCCATGACCGATCGTGTGACCAAAGTTGAGAATCGCGCGGAGTCCTGATTCCCGCTCGTCAGCCGTCACGACCGCCGCCTTGAGCGCGACGTTTTCCCGGATCAGGAGTGGCAGGATCGGGGAGCCGGGCCGGGCGAGCGCCGCACTATTCCGCTCCAGGAGCCGCATGAGGTGATCTGGCCGGCTGCCGGGAACCGACGGCTCGATCACGGCATGCTTGATGATCTCGGCCCAACCCGCTGTGTAAACGCGCGGGGGCAAGCTGTTCAACAGGGCCGGTTCGATAAGAACGTGGCGGGGCTGGAAGAAAGCCCCAATCAGATTCTTTCCGGCGGGATGGTTGATCCCCGTCTTGCCGCCCACGCTGCTGTCGACCATTGCAAGGAGTGTCGTCGGCACCTGGATCAGGCCGATCCCCCGCAACACCGTCGCGGCGGCGAATCCCACCAGATCGCCGACGACACCACCCCCGAATGCGACCACCGCGTCGCCGCGCTCGATCCCGCCATACAGCATCCAGTCATAGAGCCGGCCAAGCCCTTCGAGACTCTTGCTGACTTCTCCCGCCGGGATGGCGATAATGTGGACATCCGCGAGAATCGCGTTCGTCAGGCGGGCGAGGTCGGCTTCCACATGGGGCAGGACGTGCTCGTCGACGCCCATCCAGATCCGTCCCACTTTTGGCCAGCCGGACTGGACAATCACCGGAAGGGCATCGACCGCGCTGCCGCCGACCGATATCGTCGATACCGTGCCCGGGGTCTGGAGCTCGATCCGTGCAGGGTGCCCGTGGTCCAGACGCACAATCCCGGCAATATCGCTGGCAATGCCGGACGCATCGTCATGATCCACTGGAATCGTGACCGCCGCCTGCCCGTACGCCGCTGACCGGCTTACTCGCATCGCCTCCAGGCGTTGAAGCGGGTCCCCGTCCGATAGCAGGGGCCGGGCCGCTGTCTTACCGACGGCCCCGGCCTGCGCAACAAGGCGATCGACCAAGACCGCGGACTCCCCATCCAGCCACACCACAAGCGCCTCGGGATGCCCCAGCAGATCAGCAGCCCAAATATCGTCCTCGATGACGGCCCCACCACCGGTGGCGATCACGACCTCGTTTCGCGCCAATCCCTCGCGCAGCACCGTTCGTTCGCGCGCGCGAAAGTCCGCTTCCCCCAGATCGCGGAACATATCCGGTATGGTCATCCCGGCACGCCGCTCGATCTCGGCGTCGGTGTCGAGGGCTGTCCACCCTAGTTCTTCGGCGATCCGCCGGGCAACGGTAGACTTCCCGGTGCCGCTCAGCCCGGCCAAAATGACGCGACGTATCATCTCCGGGACATGCTCCTCGTGAACCGTTCCGCAGTGATCCGAGCGCTCTCGATTCGATGACCACAGTGCCACCATCGCGGCGTCGGCCTCGGTTCCGGTCTATACTCCGAGTCAATTGTCGGTGGCCAATCCGCCATGAATCCCGCTTGCAGCCGAATCAACGTATCCGGTCCACGAGGACGTGCCGATCTCCATGGCCAGAATTCAGATTGTCGATGATGATCCTGCCATCCGCGAGGTACTCCGGAGTCTGCTCGAGGACGAGGGCTTCGATGTCACCGAGGGCGACTCAGGGCAGAGCGTGCTGGACGCGCTCAGCGCCGATGGCGACCGGCGCCCCCAGCTCGTGATGATGGACGTCCGGATGCCGGACAAGAACGGCCTCGAGGTCTTGCGCGAGGCTCGCGGACCGAAAGACAGCGCGCTCCCGGTTATCGTCATGACCGCGTATGGCTCGTCGAACGTCGCGATCGACGCGATGCGATCGGGAGCCTACGATTACATTACCAAGCCATTCGATCTGGAAGATGTCCTGCTCACGATACAGCGGTTCTTCGACCGGCAGCGCCTCAGTGAGCAGGTCGAAGCGCTTTCCGTTCGCCTCGGAGATCGTGACCCGAACGAAATCATGATCGGGAACAGCCCTCCGATGCAGGAGGTCTACAAGACCATCGGCAGAATTGCCCACTCCGACGCCACGGTGTTGATCACCGGCGAAACGGGGACCGGCAAGGAGCTGATCGCGACGATCCTCCATGGCACGTCGAGCTATTCACGAGGTCCCTTGGTCAAGGTCAACTGCGCCGCGCTTCCGGAATCCCTCCTGGAGAGCGAACTCTTTGGTCATGAGAAGGGAGCCTTCACCGGAGCGATCAATCAGCGCAAGGGCCGGTTCGAGATGGCGAACAAGGGCACGATCTTTCTCGACGAGATCGGGGAGATGACGCTATCGACCCAAAAGAAGCTGCTCCGGGTGCTCCAGGAACGCGAGTTCGAGCGTGTCGGCGGGTCGATCTCGGTGCGGATCGATACCCGAGTAATTGCCGCCACGAACAAGATCCTCGCCCAGGAGATCGAGGCCGGTCGGTTCCGCGAGGACCTGTTCTACCGCCTGAACGTGATCTCCCTGTATCTTCCCCCGCTGCGCGACCGCAAGGAAGACATCCCGCTGCTCGTCGAGCACTTCGTGGAAAAGCATCGTTACAAGCCGGGCGCCGGTCCATCGAGGGTTTCGCAGGCCGCGATCGACAAGTTGATGTCCTATGACTGGCCCGGGAACGTGCGGGAGCTTGAGAATTTGGTGGAACGCGCAACCGTGATGTCCCAGGGGAACATCATCACCGACGAGCACATCACCTTTTACGGCTCGGACAATCGCCGCATCATCGACATCTCCGAGCGCGTCCGGCGTGGTGCCTCGCTTCCGGAACTGCAACAGGATGTCGAGGCCCAGGCGATCTCCGAGGCCCTCAGCATTACGGACGGGGATCGGCTCGAGGCGGCGGCGTTGCTCGGAATCAAGGTGACCGAGCTCAACAAGCTGAGTCCTGTCGCCGGCTGATTCGGCGAGCGCGTTCGCGTCCCGGGCCGGGCTGGCCCCCATAAACCTCAACCGTCCACGTCGGGTTGGCCCGCGTCCTTGTCCGCGGATCGATCGCTCCGGCCCGGCAGGTCCAGCTTGGCGGCGAGCTCTGTCGCCTGCTTGACGTACGTGTCCAGTTGCTCCTTCGAGGGTTTTTTCCCAAACCGGTAGTAGTAGTCGATCGTGCGGCCGACGGAGAATGTCCCGGCGTAGGCGATCACGACCTTCGGGATCGTCCCAGCCGCCATCGGCAGAAACGAAGTCGCCTCACGCGCGATCGAGCGCCACAGGAAACCCGCTCCGACAACCGGCGCCAGCTCCCGGATGACACCGGTCTGGTCATGCAAATCCCGCCCGTGCGCGGCGGCGATCTTGTAACTCATCATCACCTGGTTCTTGGTCAGTACGATCAGGTCCGCCCCGACGGCGACGAATGATCCCAGAATGGGAATCACCGCCGGAATGTTGGAGATGAGCGCAAACTGGGCGTTGGCACGTGCCGAATCATCGACGATCGCCTTGACCGCGGCGGATCGAAACGGCGGAAAGAACCGCCCGAACGACGGGGCCAGCTCGGTCATTGCCGACATCAGTTCGGTCTGGAGTCGATCGGCTGGTGCGCCGTCCGATTCCGACCCGTTGGCCAGGAAGAAGACGTTTTCGCTTCGGGATCGACTACCTGATTTCCGGACGCGATCGAAGAGTGCCGTGTTGCCGGGATCCGTGACGATCACCACGTCGTAACGCGAGAAATCGATCTTGTCGGAATCCGCCCAGGCCCGCAGTTCCACGTACCGCTCAGGCTGGTCGCCGAAGAGCTGTCCGGCGGCTTCACGGGCAGCATCGAGCTCTGTCGAAAGCAGGAGCACTTTCGGAACCTGCTCCGCTCGATCCCGAACGTCGTCGAAATCGATCTCGCGGACGACATTCATGAAGTTCCGGACAGAACTCACCGCTCCAAATGTGCTTTTCGCCCCTAGTTTCGGCACTGACGTTACTCCCCTTCGGCAGCTGCGGTCCTCTTCAGCCTGGCATGCTCGTTGCCCAGGTTCTGGTCACGAGTATGGCGTATCGTCCAGCGACACGTCGGGATATACGCGCCCGAAGGGCTGCGGTTCAGGCTCCCGGCGTCGAATCAGGGGGAACCGAGTCGACGCATCGTGTCGACGAGATCACGGACGGCGGCGGCTGATTTCTGGACCGCTGCTTGCTCGACATGCGTCAACGGAATGTCGTAAATGTGCTCGACACCATCGGCCCCGAGCTTGACGGGCACCCCGACGAACAGATCATCGACACCATACTCGCCCTGAAGCAGCACGCTGCACGGCAGCACGCGCTTCTGATCCAGCAGGATGGCATCGATCATCTCAACGACCGAGGCGCCCGGCGCGATGTAGGCGCTGCCGGTCTTGAGCAGGCCTACAATCTCGGCACCGCCGGTGGCGGTTCGCTCTTCCAACGCTTTCACGCGGTCCGCCGCCAGAAGCTCCGTGATCGGGATTCCTGCGACCGTCGAGTAGCGCGAAAGCGGCACCATCGTATCGCCGTGCCCGCCAAGGACGAACGCGGTAACATCGCGGACGGAAACGTTCAGCTCCATCGCGATGAAAGTCCGGAACCTGGCGGCATCAAGCACACCGGCCTGCCCGATGACGCGCGTCCGGGGGAAACCGGACGCCTCCAGGGCAACATGGCACATTGCGTCAAGCGGATTCGACACAATGATGAGCGCGGCTTCCGGCGACTCCCGCACGGCCTGCTCGGTCACGGATCGGACGATGCCCATGTTCGTTTTCAGAAGATCATCCCGACTCATCCCCGCCTTCCGGGCGATCCCGGAGGTGATGACGATCAGGTCGGAACCGCCGGTCGATTCGTAGGAATCGGTTCCTTCGAGCGACGTGTCGAACCCCAGGACCGGGCCAGCCTCGAGAATGTCGAGGGCCTTGCCCTGCGCCAGCCCGGGGACGATGTCGACAAGCACGATATCGGCATAATCGCGCATCGCGAGCGTCTGTGCGACCGAGCCGCCGACCATCCCGGCCCCTACGATCGAGACCTTTGGGCGGCGCTTGCCAGTTGCGGGTGCCGGAGCTGACATGTCGCTTCCTCTCATGCCGTCACTGCGTCAGTGGGGTCGTCCCATCGAGGAAAGTCTACGCCGGTTCCTTTCCCGACGCGGGCGATTGGCACGCCGAGCCATAGTGTTGACGGGTCGCCAAAACTGGGCCTATACTTCCGACCGCTGCAATGAGGGCAGCCACCCGCCCAGGTGGCGAAACGGCAGACGCGCTAGCTTGAGGGGCTAGTGCCCGATAAGGGCGTGGAGGTTCAAGTCCTCTCCTGGGCACCGGCTTTCGATACCCGCGTGGGCGATTAGCTCAGCTGGAAGAGCGCCACGTTTACACCGTGGATGTCAGAGGTTCGAGCCCTCTATCGCCCACCGCTCGTGGCCGATCGATCCAGACGCCAAGATAGCTCAGTTGGTAGAGCTCACGACTGAAAATCGTGCGGTCCGCAGTTCGAGTCTGCGTCTTGGCACCACCGACCGGGGTCCTTTGACCCCGGTCCTGTCATGTCGCCGACAGCGGTGTCCTCCATCGATATTTATGTGGACCAGAGATCCTGGTTACCTTCGACCGGGAGATCGCTACGCTCGCCCCACTCGTTCCACGAACCGTCGTAATTGGAACCGTCCGATACCCCCGCGCGATGCAGACCGAACAGCACCGCGGTGGCGGTGACCCCTCCATTGCAGTAGGCGATCACCGGGCGTTCGGGTGTTACTCCGGCCTCTTCGGCAAGCACGCGGATCTGCTCCGCGCTCTTCCATGTTCCGTCGTCGGTGAACATCGCCTTCGCGGGGAGATGGCGCGCGGTCGGTATGTGGCCGCCTCGCGATCCACGCTGCACGGTGCCGGAAAACTGCCCGGCGTCACGGGCATCGAGAATTTGCCGCTCGCCCATGGCGATCTGGGCAACAATATCCTCGGCGGTGCTCCGTAACTCTGGCCGCGGTCGCGGCGTGAAGATGCGGGGAGCGGGCTGGACCAGTGCCGCGTCGATTGGCATCCCGGCCGATGTCCAGGCCGCCATTCCGCCATCCAGGACCGCCACCTGATCGTGACCGTAGTAACGGAGCGCCCACCAGAGGCGAGTGGCGAAGTGACCGCCTGAGTGATCGACCGCGACGACGGCGGATTCATCGCCGATCCCCAGCATTCCCATGCGGTCCGCGAACACCAGCGGTGGCGCGATCTGGACCTTGACCGATGCCTCCGGATCGACGATATCGCGCGTCCAGTCGATGTACACCGAGCCCGGAATGTGCGCCGACTCGTACTCCGAACGAGCGTCGGTATAGGTAGAGGTCTGACGCCCGCCTCCATGGTCCTCCGTGTTCACGTACCCCCGGATATCGACGACCGCCAGGCCGGGGTGGTTGATATGATCCCTAAGCCAACCGACCGAGACCAGGCTGTCCGGGAGCAGATGTGCATCGCGCGTCATGTCGTGAAACTCCTGATCGATGTCGTGCGTGCCGGGTGTCAGGCGGCCATTCGCGCCCTGCAAACCAACCGTTTCTTGACACCCACGTGCCAACCGTCCTAGAATCCTGACTGCGTAATCGAAATGTGCGGAAGTGGCTCAGTGGTAGAGCATCTCCTTGCCAAGGAGAAGGTCGCGGGTTCGAATCCCGTCTTCCGCTCCGGAGCGACGGGTGTGTGCCCGTCTTTTTTGCGCCCTGCTGCCTTCGCGCCGGACAGCGCGGACTGCCAATGACACGGGACCGGCGCATGGCGGTATCCTCAGGACGACGGCGGCGCGAGGCTTGCCGTCGAACGCGGGCGTGGCGGAATGGCAGACGCTACGGTCTTAAACACCGTTGGGGAAACCCGTGCGGGTTCGAATCCCGCCGCCCGCATCGTCCGCCATTCATCTCAGGTGACGGGCACCGCAGACTTCAATTGCAGCACGCGATCAGTCTCGGCCTGGATCTCCTGCAGCATTGCAGGGTTTCTGGAAAGCTCGATCCCCTCCGATGGAATCAGCTCACGCAGCCGCGGCCGCCATCCCGGATACTCGGACGAAAAACACCGCTCCATCACGTCGAGCATGATCGACACTGCCGTCGAGGCTCCCGGGGACGCACCGAGCAAACCGGCAAGCGTCCCATCCCGGGTGCTGACGACCTCCGTTCCGAATTCGAGCACGCCCCGCTTGCCGGGCACGGACTTCATCGTCTGCACTCGCTGGCCAGCAGCAACCAGTTCCCAGTCTTCCTCTTTCGCGGTTGGAACGAAGTTGCGCAGGGTCTCAAGCTTGTCGATGTTGGATTGCAGCGCCTGCGCGATCAGGTAGCGTGTGAGTGGAAACTCATCCTTCGCCACCGTCAGGAAAGTCAGGATGTTGTCGCGGGTGATGGACCGCGGGAGGTCGGTCAGCGCTCCCTGCTTGAGGAACTTTGGGGAGAATCCGGCATACGGACCGAACAGCAGGCCGGGCTTTCCGTCGATCATACGGAGGTCGAGATGCGGCATCGCCATCGGCGGAGCATTGACCGTAGATTTGCCGTAAACCTTGGCCCGGTGTTGCTTCGCAAGTGCCTGGTTCCGGCTCCGGAGCCACTGTCCGCCGACGGGAAAGCCACCATAGCCCCTGGCCTCCGGGATGCCTGACTTCTGGAGCAGGTGGATGGCTCGCCCTCCCGCGCCGATGAACACGAAACGAGCGTCGATACTCGTCCGCTTTCCGCTCGCAATCTCCGTGGCGCAGACCGTCCATCGTCCCTCACCGGTCCTGGAAAGGCTCTGGACCTCATGTCCGAGCGCGATCTCCGCCCCCTGTCGCGCCAGCGCATCGAGCAGGTGCCTGGTGAGTGCGCCGAAGTTGACATCCGTGCCGTCGTCGCTTCGCGTAAAAAGCAATGGCACGTCAACGTCCCGCCCCTCCATCATCATCGGCACCCAGCGCTCGATCTCGGCGAGGTCGGCAGATAGGCGCAGGCTGGAGAAGAGCGGATGACGGGCAAGCGCGTCGTACCGTTTCCGCAGGAACGCGACATCCTCCTCGCCGCTGACATAGCTCAGATGAGGGATGGGACTGATGAATGTCTTCGGCTCCGGTAGCACCTTGCTCGACACCAGCGACGACCAATACTGCCGGGACTGGTGGAACTGCTCGTTGACGCGGACCGCCTTGGAGATGTCGATCGCGCCGTCGGCCCGCTCGGGCGTGTAGTTCAGCTCACACAGCGCGGCGTGGCCCGTGCCGGCATTGTTCCATGGGTCGGAACTCTCGGCTGCCACCCGGTCAAGACGCTCGTAGACGGTGATCGACCAGTCCGGCTGGACGTGCCGCAGGAGCATCCCGAGCGTTGCGCTCATGATCCCCCCACCGATGAGGACGACATCGACATGTGTGGACTCACTCGCCACAGGTTCCTCCGGAATGGCATCGCCAGTATGCTGGAGATCATCGCAAGCGATCGCGTTCCACGCAACTCGCCTCGGACCGTGCCGTACGCATTGGCCCCCCGGCCGATGCGCACGCTCGATCAGGATACGGGCGAACCGCGACAGTGGCGTGCGGATGGTGCTCGCCATCTGGCATCGAATCACCAGCGGCGGCGCCCGCTGGCACAGTGCCGAGGATTGCCGCTCGCGAGGCAGGGCATCAGGTCCGGCTCGCTATTAGACCAGGGAGTGTGGCGATGACAGCGGCACCCCATCGGACGATCGCCGGTGCGGGCCGTCACCAGATAACTGTCCGCAAGTCGCGGTTTATCTGCAGCATCGAGCGGGCTGCCTCGGAAGGAGAGGCGCGATCGTTTGTAGAAGCGGTCCGCAAGGAGTTCCGGGACGCGGGCCACAACTGCGTCGCCTGGTCGATCGGCGAGCACGGCAGATTCCAACGCTCCACCGACGACGGTGAGCCGGCAGGAACCGCTGGCACGCCCATGCTCGAGGTGCTGCGGCGGCGTGAACTCACCGATACCGCGGTCGTTGTCACCCGCTATTTCGGCGGTGTGATGCTCGGGGCGGGCGGACTTGTACGCGCGTACGGCCGCGCGGTCACCGAGACGATCGACAGGACCGGCATCGTCGAGCGACGTCCGCTGACCGCCCTGTCGGTATACCTCGGGCACGACGATGCGGGCAGGTTCGAGCACGCCGTCCGAGTTGCGGGCCTTCCGCTCGGGAATGTCGCGTATGATGGCGATAGCGTGAGATTCTCGTCGGTGATGGAGCCCGGAATGGTAGCCGGCTTCCATGATTGGGTGGCCGAACAATCCAACGGTCGAGGTGTCGTCGTGGACGAAGGCCCCACGTTCGTCGAGATCCCGGTTCAGGATTCGGACCTGTAGCAGAACACTCTCGTCCGGGAAGAGCGTGACACATGAGCGAAACCGACCAGCCCAAATCCGGCGTCATCGTGCGGATCGACCCTCGGCGATGCATCGCGAACGCCAAGTGCACCACCGCCGCCCCGGGCGTTTTCGTTCTCGACGAGGAGACCGGTGTTGCGGTGCTGCAGAACGAGGACACCGCAACGGTCCAGCAACTCTTTGCCGGAGCGCGGGCGTGTCCGACCCAAGCGATCATCATCGAGCAATATGGACGACGGGTGTTTCCGCAAATCCTGACACCGATGTTCGGTGACGAAGAGACGCCCAGTGGCGGCACTTCGGAACGCTAGCCCGGAACACGGTTGAACCTGGACATCACGCGAAACGGCCCGGCGCGAATGCGCCGGGCCGTTTCGCGGAGTCTTGAGCGAGCGAGGTACGTGGACTAGTAGTCCATGCCACCCATGCCGCCAGGAGCACCGGCCATTGCGGGCGCAGGCTCCGGCTTGTCGGTGATGAGGGCTTCCGTCGTCAGGATCATCCCGGCGATCGACGTCGCGTTGGCGACGGCGGAACGGGTGACCTTGGCGGGATCCGTGATTCCGGCTTCCAGCATGTTGACGAAGGAATCCGAGATCACCTCATACCCGAGGTTCGGGTCGTTCTTCTCCTGCTGGAGTCGACGCACCTGCTCAATGACCACCGAGCCGTCGCGGCCAGCGTTGGTGGCGATCGCCCGAAGCGGCTCTTCGAGCGCGCGGCGAAGGATGTTCACGCCAGTCTTGACGTCACCTTCGGCCTCCACGGCTTCGAGGACACTGATCGCGTTGATCAGCGTCACTCCACCGCCCGGAACGACACCCTCTTCAACGGCGGCGCGGGT
>CADCWJ010000024.1 GCA_902806365.1 uncultured Thermomicrobiales bacterium | reverse complement strand
GAACGACGTGCCTGCTGCGGCCGTCCGATGCTCTCCAAGGGGCTGATCGACGCCGCCCGCCGGTCTGCACGGCGCAACGTTGCGCTGCTCGCCCCGTATGCGAAGCAGGGGATTCCGATCATCGGCACCGAGCCGAGCTGCATCCTGACGCTGCGTGACGAGTACAAGGACCTGCTCCCGAATGATCCGGATGTCGGGGCGGTGGCGTCGCAGGCGTACATGATCGACGAGTACCTGGCCAAGCTCGACAACGATGGCGATCTCGGTATTCATTGGAAGGAGAGCACCGGGCCCGAAGTCTTGTTCCACGGCCACTGCCACCAGAAGGCGTTGATCGGGATCGGGCCATCGATGGCGATCCTCAAGGCGTCCGGCTGTCGCCCGACCGAGAGCGGCGCTGGTTGCTGCGGGATGGCGGGGTCCTTCGGGTACGAGAGCGAGCACTACGAAGTGTCGCGGAAGATCGGTGAGGAGCGTCTCTTCCCCGCGGTCGAAGAGACGGCGATGACCGTCCAGATCAGCGTCGCCGGAGTCTCCTGCCGCCAGCAGATCGAGCATTTCACGGAGCGCTCGACGCGGCACATCGCCGAGGTGCTGGCCTCGCGGGTCGATGGAAAGCGGCCATGGATGCCGGCGACGACCTCACTCGATGACGGTGTTGCCGCCACGGAGGAGGGCCAGCGCGATCCAGCGCTGCAGACGATCGCCCCGACCGACGAGGAGACCGCTCACGCCAAGAACCAGTTCGACGGCCCGGCCTGATCCGGTGTCGTGGCCGGATGGATTGTGGCCGCTGAAGGTGTGCGCCCGTCGGTAGGGGTCATCCCTGTGGTTTGGGGCTGGGACACCGCGTGGCACATTCATTGAAGGGGACCGCAAACCACCATGACGCACACGGCAACCCAGCCAACTTACGCTGATGTCGAGGCGGCCGCGCGACGGATCACCGGGACCGTGCACCGGACGCCGGTCCTGAGATCACGCCGGATCGACGCCGGGCTGGGGCTGGAGGTCCACTTCAAGGCCGAGCATCTGCAGCGGATGGGCGCGTTCAAGTTCCGGGGAGCCTTCAACGCCCTGGCCCGGTTCGATGCCCGACAACGAGCGGCGGGCGTGGTCGCCTACTCCTCGGGCAACCACGCCCAGGCGATCGCGCTGGCGGCCCGCGAGCTCGGCATCGCGGCGATGATCGTGATGCCGCTCGATGCCCCGGCGTCCAAGGTCGCGGCGACCCGGGCCTATGGCGCCGAGGTCGTCACCTATGACCGGTACTCCGAGGACCGGGAGGCGATCGGTCGTGCCATCGCAAATGAGCGGGGCCTGACGCTGATCCCGCCGTACGACCATCCGGACGTGATCGCCGGGCAGGGCACCGCCGCCCGGGAGCTGATCGAGGACGTCGGGCCGCTCGAGGCGATCTTCGCCCCGCTCGGGGGTGGCGGGCTGCTGGCCGGCACCGCGCTGGCCGCAAACGCCCTCACGCCCGACACGCGGATCTACGGCGTCGAACCTGAGGCCGGCAACGACGGCCAGCAGTCGTTCCGCTCTGGCCGGATCGTCCACATCGAGACGCCCAGGACGCTGGCCGACGGCGCGCAGACCCTCCACCTGGGCGAGCTGACCTTTCCGATTATCCAGCGCCACGTTTCCGACATCCTGACCGTCTCCGATGCCGAACTGGTGGATGCGATGCGGCTCCTGGCGTCGACGATGAAGCAGGTCGTCGAGCCGACCGGAGCACTCGCCTTCGCCGGTTTGCGCAAGACTGCCGGTGAACTCGCGGGCAATCGCACCGGCGTCATCATCAGCGGCGGCAACATCGACCTCCCCCGTTTCGCTGCCCTGATCGCCTGACGCGGCCACGGGCCTCTCCTGTCCGACGCTGTCCCGGAATTCCCG
>CADCWJ010000023.1 GCA_902806365.1 uncultured Thermomicrobiales bacterium | reverse complement strand
CGAACGTTGACAGACATCAGTGGCGAGCTCGATCGACGATTAGTAGGCGCGTTCCTCATCTGGACGGCATAGTCCTGATCTCGGTTCCTGGGGAGGCTCGGATGCGGGTGGCGGTGTTTTCGGATTGTCACGGCAACGCGATCGCGCTGGAAGCGGTGCTGGCCGATATCGAGGCCGGGGGAGGGGTCGATGCGCACTGGATGATCGGCGATGTCGCCGACATGGGAAGCGACCCGGCCCGGTGTATCGCGCTGCTGCGTGGGCTTGAGAATGCCGCCGTGGTCCGGGGCAACGCCGACCGGGCGGTCTACGACATCGATCTCGCCGGCGAGTTCGCGGGAATCCGGGCGGCGTCCGACGAGGAGGCGCTGACCGCACTGATGTATCTCGCGGGCGCGGCCTGGACACGCGGAGCGATCACGCAGGCGGACGCAGCGCATCTCCGGTGGCTGGAAGGACTCCCGCTGGAGTCGCGGCAGACCCTTCCGGATGGGACGCGAGTGCTGCTGGTCCACGCCGCCCCGGGCCGCGATGACGGACCGGGTCCGCTGCCTTCGGACAGCGACGTCACACTGCGGTCGATGCTCGCCGGATGCGAGGCGGATCTCGTGTTCACCGGGCACACGCACACGCCTCTCGACCGGACCGTGGACGGCATCCGCCTGGTCAATACGGGAAGCGTCAGCAATCCGGTGACGGACGATCGGCGGGCGATGTGGACGTTGCTCGATGCCGACCACTCGGGGTATCGGCTGGAGCGGCGTTTCGTGGACTACGACCGGGCATGGTATCTCCACGAGCTGGGCTCGCTCCAGCATCCGGCGGAGTCGAAGATTCGCGCGTTCTTCACCGGAGATGCCTCGCCGTAACCGGGTCTGGTCTTACCCCCACGGCAATCCCGGTCATCTCCACCGCGTTCAATGCAACCTGCCTTGTGAACGCCAGGGCTCCATACGGTGTTCGACGTCATCCCCGCGTAGTCCGTCGGATCACGCTCATCGGTCGCCACCGGGCCAAACGTGCGGCTTCGCCGCACCGGACAGACACGCTGGTTTGCCCCTACGGGTTCATGGGTAGGCGTGACCGGGCTGGAGACGTCGAATGACGGATGATTGCCCCGGGCGATCTCATTCGCATCGCTCCGATGCCGCTTACAGGACAGGCGCCAGGATCGCCCCTGCGGGAGCATGGAGCTTGACGATCTCGGGTCGTGCTGGTATATATAACATATTAGTTATAAAACAAGATCGCTATGGAGGTGATCATGAATGATGGGTGACCAGCTCAGCGCCGTGTTCGGGGCGCTCGCCGATCCCACCCGCCGCGCGATCCTGACCCGGCTGACGCAGGGGGACGCGACCGTGGGTGAACTGGCGGCGCCGTTCGCGATGTCGCAGCCAGCGATCTCCCGGCATCTCAAGGTGCTCGAAGGTGCCGGGCTCATCTCGCGGAACCGGCGAGCGACCGCCCGCCTCAGCCATCTCGAGGCGAGGCCGCTGCGGGAAGCGACCGCCTGGCTGGCCCGCTACCAGGAGTACTGGGACGAGCGCTACGGCCAGCTCGACGAGCTGCTCGCGGCGCTCAAGGACGAGCGGTCGTCCTGACGCAATGTACATGCACGGAAAGGAAGAGATTGTGGGGACGACGCAGATCATCGCCGAGCCCGGTGTTCAGCAGATCGAGATCATCCGGGAGTTCGATGCGCCGCGCGAACTTCTGTTTCGCGCCCATACCGAGCCGGACCTGCTGGTCCAGTGGCTGGGACCGCGTCAGTACACCATGCACGTCGATCGCTTCGAGGCGCGCGATGGTGGCGCCTGGCGCTACGTCCATCAGGATGCCGACGGCACCGAGTACGGCTTCCACGGCGTGTTCCACGGGACGCCGTCGCTGGACGGGATCGTCCAGACCTTCGAGTACGAGGGCGCGCCGGGTCACGTCTCGCTGGAGACGCTGAGGTTCGAGGACGCGGGCGGGCGGACCCGGATACGAAACATCGCCGTCTACCAGTCGGTCGCGGACCGGGACGCGATGGTGCAGTCCGGTATGGAGAGCGGGCTCAACGAAGGGTACGAGCGGCTGGACGAATTGATCGCCCGGTCGGCCCCGGCAGGCTGACGTGGGTGGAGGTTCCAGCGGGAGGTGAATGAATGACCGATTCCATCGACACGACGGAACGACGGCCGATCGAGGTCACCAATCTCGACGGCTACGGATTCCCGGCGTTGCCGTGGAGCAGGCCGCGCGACCTGCTCGCCACCAGCCCTGCCGGCCTAGAGATTGCATTTTTCCTCGGCACGCTGCGGCCGGATGGGCGCCCGCATTCGGCCGGAATCGGCGCGCTCCCGCACGATGGCGATCTCTATATCGTCAGCGGGCCGGCAACCCGCAAGTCACGCAACCTGGTGGCGAACCCGG
>CADCWJ010000022.1 GCA_902806365.1 uncultured Thermomicrobiales bacterium | reverse complement strand
TTCCAGCCGAACGCGTTGCGCCGGATGTCCCATCGCGAGCCGTAGAGGTCGTAGTCCGTGAACGCGGGATAAAGATCGTAGGCATACGCGATGAGGTCGTAATCCCGGGTCTCGCGCCATCGGTCGTCAAACGCGGCGGGCGACAGCGGCTGGAGCTGGAGATCCACGCCCACCGAAACCAGATCGAGTTTGACCCGCGAAAGAACCCGACCGAGTCCGGCCGAAAGGTCCGACTGGAAGACAACCACCAGCGAAAGCGGAAGACCGTCGACCCGCTCAAGGATCCCGTCGCCGTTGTAGTCGGACCAACCCGATGCTTCGAGCAGGGCACCGGCTTCAGCCCGGTCGCTCCGAGGGGACCGGAGCGAATCGTCGTGGGCCCAGGGTTGGGCAACCGTCCCTGCCGCGAACGGGCGGGCGAACCCCCCGAACACGTCGGCAGCGAGTGCTTGGCGATCGATCGCCAGGGTCAGGGCGCGGCGGAGATTGGGGTCATCCAACGCCCCACTGATCGGGGAGTCGGGGTTGGCGAAGTTGAACGCGGCGAACATGACCCGAGCCGTTTCAGCCTCATAGAGGCGCCCCGATCGGCGTCCCACATTCTCTAGCGACGACGCTTTGAAGGGCCAAAGGATGTCGGCCTCCCCGCTTTCCCACGCCTCAAGACGATGCTGGTCTCCGGTTTCCCAGGCGATCTCGAGACGATCCAGCCAGGGCGGTTGGTCCCAGTGGGTCTCGTTGCGCGCAAACCAGACGCCTCGGTCTGTCCAATCGGTCAGTCGCCAGGGTCCCGTCCCGATCGGGAGGCTCGTTCGCCAGTCGAACCCGGAGAGCGTTTTGACTCCTTCGGGCTGACCTTCCCAGTGCGCTCGATACTGTGCCGCCTGGAACATCGGCAACGAGGAGGCGTTGAAGAGCCAGGTCGGATCGTTGGCGAGGAGCCGCACCCGAACCACTCTATTGTCGAGCGGTTCGACCTGGTCAAGGAGCGCGAGCAGATTGACCGCGCCACTGTCGAGATCGTCCCGGTACGCCTCGAACGAGAAGGCGATGTCGTCTGCTGACAACGGCGAGCCGTCGTGCCACTCCACGCCATCCCGGAGCCGGTATGTGATCTCGCGTCCGTCAGAACTCGCGTCCCACGATTCGGCCAGCCCGGGCCGCGGCTCCATCGTGACATCGTCCGGCCGCAGAAGTGGTTCGAGGTAGCTCGCCGCCACCTGGTAGTCCATCCGGAAGGAGGTCGGGTTGAAATCGGCCACATCCCAGGTTGGTCGCACCATCCTCAGGGTGCCACCACGGCGGGGCACTCCGCCATAGACCGGGCGCTGGTCGGAAACCAGGAGGAGGTTGTCTGGCAGCCTCGTCTGGCTCATGGCCCGTCGAGCACCGGCTAACCCGAGGCCGCCAGCGGCGATCCCCGAGGCTCGCTTGAGCAGCGAGCGCCGACCCAGCCTGACTCGTTCTCCTCCCATGATCCTCCCTGTTCCGTCCCTGGGGCGCCGGAGCGGGAAGTCTAGCATCGGGCATTCATCTCTCCGGCTCTCAGGAGAACATCAGGCAACTCGCGCAACCGCTGGACGACGAAGTCCGGCTTCGGAACGACGGGGATATTCGAGTACTCGCTCCGATTGATCCAGACAGCGGTGATCCCTGCCGCTTGCGCTCCCGCGATGTCGTGCTCCAGCGAATCGCCGACCATGATGGCTCGTTCCGGGCGGGCACCGCCGAGTCGGAGCGC
>CADCWJ010000021.1 GCA_902806365.1 uncultured Thermomicrobiales bacterium | reverse complement strand
CAATCTTGATCATCTTCTTCCTGGCCCAACGCCTGCTGGTCGAGGGACTCACCAAGGGATCAGTGAAGGGGTAACCCACTGGTCTGTCCAATCTCGCGCCGTGCGCGTTCGACTTGGTGCCCGGCGCGGCTAGGGTATGGGACCCCCTGGCCGGGCCGGTCACCGACCACATGGAGCCAGACCCGATGAAGCACTTCACGTCGCCGACCGGAGCCGCCGCGGCCAGCGAGCCCGTCACGCAAGATTGGGTCAAGCACGCGGTCTTCTACCAGATCTTCCCCGACCGCTTCGCCAAGAGCGCTCGGGTCGAGAAGCCGTCCAACGTGCAGGATTGGGATTCGGACCCCACGACTCACGGCTACAAGGGTGGTGACCTCCTTGGCGTCGTGGAGCGCTTGGACTACCTGCAGGAACTTGGGATCACCGCAATCTACTTCAACCCGATCTTCCAATCGGCCTCGAACCACCGGTATCACACGCATGACTACTATCAGGTCGATCCCCTCCTCGGCGGCAACGAAGCATTCGACGAGATGCTGGCGGCATGTCACGCCCGGGGTATCCGCGTCGTGCTGGACGGCGTCTTCAACCACGCCAGCCGCGGCTTCTTCCCGTTCAACGACATCCTCGAAAACGGTGCCGAGTCGCCCTGGGTGGACTGGTTCACCTTCGGCTCTCACCCGGCGAACGCCTACGACCATGCGAAGCCGCCCGGATATGAAGCCTGGATCGGCCTCCACGCCTTGCCGAAGATCAACACCGACCACCCGATAGCGCGCGAGTATCTGATGCGAGTGGGAGAGTATTGGGTCCGCAAGGGCATCGATGGCTGGCGACTCGACGTGCCGGAGGAGATCACCACCCCAGGGTTCTGGGAAGAGTTCCGGACCCGGATCAAGGCGATCGACCCCGAGTGCTACATCGTCGGCGAGATCTGGCACGAGGCCCGGGCATGGCTGCGTGGGGACCAGTTCGACGCGGTGATGAATTACCCGTTCAACGCTGCCGGAATCGCCTTCTGTGGTCGCCACCGAGTGGTGAAGGAGGCCGTCACCGGCCGCGACTACTCCCCCTGGCCGGGGATCGACGGCCGGCAGTACGCGGAGCAGATCGACGCCATCCTGGCGATGTACCCCTGGTCGATCCAACTCGCCCAGCTCAACCTCCTCGACAGCCACGATACCTCCCGGTTCCTTTCCGCCACGGGCGATGACGTCGACTCCCTCAAGCTGGCCGCCCTGTTGATGTTCACCTTCCCGGGAGCCCCGTGCGTCTACTACGGCGACGAGATCGGCCTCACGGGCACGTTGGTCGGGGGGGACCGTTGGGTTCGGAAGTCGTTTCCCTGGGATCACCCGGATCGCTGGGACAACGACTTGCTGGGTTTCTTCAAGGAGGTGATCGCCCTCCGCAGTGGCCACGAGGTTCTTCGGACCGGCGCATACCGGGGCGTCCACGCCACCGAGGACACCTATGCGGCGCTGAGGAGCCTGGGTGGCGAGAACGTTCTGACGGCCGTCAACACCGGCGATGTCACGCGGGACATCGACATCGCCCGCGACGGAGCCGCGCCCGGCGCACCACCCCGTCAACTCTTCGTCCTCAACGGCCCGGTCACCATCAATGCGTCCGGAGACCGACTCCGCCTGACCATGCCCCCGCGCTCGGGCGTCGTCCTGGACCTCTCGGGCGGCGACCGGTGACCGACCGCGTCACGTCGGATTTCATCTTCGGCACCCTCGCCACGGATGAACTGCGCCTCGACGCGATGCGCCGGGCAGTACAAGGCGTCGTCCACAACAACGTGACGGTTCCGTCGCGGCCACTGCCCGGTGCGGCGTTCTCGCTGGTCGTGACGGTGGGCCCTACGCTGCCTGTTGTAGGGATCGTCGCACGCTACACCATTGAGGTGAGAGGGTCACTCGAGCGAGAGAACTCTGTCGATTTTCGGCCGGTCGAGGTGGAATGGGACACGCTCGCCTGGGCCTATCGGCAACGGTGGGAAGCGGACATGCCGGCGGTGCCCGCCGGGGCGTTGCTCCGCTACGAGATCACGGCGACACTCGCCGACGGCTCGAAGGTGGGTGCCGACCTCGACGAGTGGACGGGCCGACCGACGCCCTTCGCCCTCCTGGTCGATGACGATGCGGTCCCGGCATGGTTGTCGGAAGCGGTCATCTACCATGTCTTCGTGGACCGCTTCTTTCCCGGTGATGGCCGATCTTGGGCCATGCCCGAGGGGCTCGACGGGTTCTACGGCGGGACGATCCGCGGTGTCACCGAGAAGGTCCCGTACCTCGCCGGGCTCGGCGTCAATTGCCTTTGGCTGTCTCCGATCTTCACCTCCCCGTCGCACCACGGATACGATGCCACCGACTATCGGATGATCGAGCCGCGCCTCGGCACCGAGGCGGATCTCGTCGAATTGGTCGAGGCGGCCCACGCGGCGGGACTCAGGGTAATCTTGGACTTCGTCGCCAACCATGTCTCGGAGTTCCATCCCGCCTTCGTCGCAGCCACCACCGATCCCGATGCACCGGAGCGTGAGTGGTTTTCCTTCCGGAGTTGGCCCGACGACTACCGGTCCTACTTCGACATCCGATCCTTACCCAAAGTCGATACGACCGATGCCGGCGCCCGGGAGTTCTTGTTCTCGGCAGCCGAATACTGGCTCGCGCGCGGCGTCGACGGCTTCCGTCTGGATCATGCTCACGGGCCGACCCATGCCTTCTGGTCGGAATTTCGGGTCCGAACTCGCGCGATCGACCCCGATGCGATCACGCTGGGAGAAGTGGTCGAGACCGCGGAGCTGCAGCGATCCTACGCTGGCCGACTCGATGGGATGCTCGATTTCCTCTTCCTCCAGCGGGCGAGGGGCTTCTTCGCCTTTGAGTCGGAGACCGCTCCCGCCTTCGAGACCTTCACCCAGCGACACCTCGAGTTCTTCCCCCCTGGGTTCAAGCTCGCGACTTTCCTAGACAATCACGACATGAATCGCTTCCTCTGGGTCGCCCGGGGCGAGGTGGCGCTGTTGAAGATGGCCGCCCTCTACCAGTTCACCCTGCCCCATCCGCCCATCATCTATTACGGGACCGAGACGGGCCTGCGGCAATGGCGTGATGTGGAGCACGACGACGGACGACGCGTGTCGGAAGAATCGCGCATCCCGATGGACTGGGAGGGCATCGACGATGACATCCTCGCCTTCTACCGGGATTTGATCGCCATCCGCCGGGCGCATCCGAACGTTTGGTGGGGGGAGCGTAGGATTCTGCCAGACACGACCGACGATCTCCTAGCCGTCGCGATCAGGGGCGACGAAATGACCGCGACCCTGGCGATCAACCGGGGTCGAGCGCCCGCGAGGATCGCCATGCCGGAAGGTGCAACGTCCATGCTTCGGACAATGACCGAAGTACCCGATCCGGCGGATGGCGGTCACCTACCCGCCCGGTCCGCCGTGATGGCAATTCATCCCACGCGTCGAGATTCCTAGGGCCGGTCCCCACCCTGGATGAGATCTGGATGGCCGGCGCGATGGTCCTGCCGATCGGGTCTGGCGTGACCGGTCCTGGGTTTCCAAGGTGGTTGGTCACCCAAGTAAAAATCGGCCGGCTGACCTTCCCGCGGTGGCGAAGGAGGGGCCTGGCCCATCGGCAGGACCGTCTCCGCCTACTCTGCCCGGAGGGCGGCTGGCGTCCGTGGCCTGGCAACTCATCCGCGGGAGCCGGGCGAGAAACGTCCCGGTTCGGCGGCCACGCGGTCGTCGGGTCCGATCATGATGTGGATGCGGACCCGGTCGCCAGGTCCCACGAGGTCCCGATCGT
>CADCWJ010000020.1 GCA_902806365.1 uncultured Thermomicrobiales bacterium | reverse complement strand
TCGTCTCCCGCACCGTCGATCGCTTCGGCGATGTCCTGGCGCACGCCTTCCACCTGGCCGGGACACGGGAGGGCACGACCCGTCACTCGTGGCGGGTCGACCTTCCCGGTGCCAATCATGTAGCGATCGCGCCGCTTCTGGAAGCGGGTTTCATCGTGACTGCGCTTCAGCCATGGTTCGCGACGGGCGAGATCGGACAATGGGACCGCTACATCTTCCGGACCGAGGACGAGTTGTAACGTTTGGGTCTGCCTTGGTTTACGATCAGTCAGAGGAGAACAGCCATGCTCAAGCTCGGCATCTATCGCTCGACCACCAACAAATGGCTCTGGGGCATCTGCGGAGGGATCGGCGAACAGCTCGGGGTCGATCCGCTCTGGGTCCGCCTCGGGGCCGTCCTGCTCGCGGTGCTCCCGGCCGGACTCGGCATCCCGCCGATGATCCTCCTCTATGTCGCGTTGCGGTTCCTGCTGCCGGTGCGCGAAGAAGTTTGAAACCCCTACGGTGCGCGTCAGACTGCGTGGTATCCTGACCGCCGGACGGGGTGTCCCAGGCCGCCTGTTGCCAGCAAGCGCGATGTCCCGAATGCTCGCTTCCAGGCCCCAGCACAAATCCCATCGAGAGGACCGGCGGATCATGGCGGTGGCGATACAGCACGACCCGGATCGACGAGAAACAGCCGCGACGTCCCAGCCACTTCAGGTGACCTGCATGCGCTGCGGATCGGCATTCATCGCCGATACACCGCTCACCAGATGCCCGTCGTGCGGGGGGTTGCTCGATGCCACGATCGACGTCACGCAAACGCTGACGCCAGCATCGTTCGTCGCTGCGCCTGGCTCGCTGGAAGCGCACTCCGGCGTCTGGCGCTTCCATCCGCTGCTGCCGCCGATTCCGGCAGATTCGGTGGTGTCCCGCGCTGAAGGCAACACCCCCCTGTACTGGGACCAGCGCCTGGCCGATTACGCCGGGCTGGTCGATGGCCGGTTCGGCGTCAAGCACGAGGGCCACAACCCGACCGGTTCGTTCAAGGATCGCGGGATGACGGTCGCCGTCAGCCACGCCAACGCGATCGGTTCCCGGAT
>CADCWJ010000019.1 GCA_902806365.1 uncultured Thermomicrobiales bacterium | reverse complement strand
TGTCCTGGAGGTCTTCCGGGCATGGCCACGCCCGCCCCACTCCGTCCGACGCACGCATCGTCCGAATGTGACACGCCCGCTCCTATCCGTTCGGCGGACGCCGGCAACGCCCTCGGTGCACCAATTCATCCCAGGATTTCCTCAGGGCAGGCACGCGAGGTGGCATCGGTTGCCATTCAATCGCATTGCGATCAGTCGAGATCATGCCGCATGCAGACCAGCGTGTAGCGCTCCAGCGCCGACCGCCCGATCTCCACGAACCGGTGCCGGCGGTAGAGCGCCACCGCCGGCTCCTGCTCCATCGTCGTCTCCAGGATCACCGACCGGTACCCCGATTCCCGCGCCCAGGCCACCACCGTCTCGACTAGTCGCGATCCGATCCCGCGGCGCCGCCACTCAGGCGCAACGCGCATCCGCAGCAGCCGGATCATCCGCTTGCGATCGCCCGCGCCCGGAAACAGATCGAGGGGTACCTCGTCATCGACCGCCTTCACCCCGGCCATGCCGACGATCTCCTGTACTCCATCGCGCTCCGTCGTCACGACCCAGAAGGCCAGGAACACCTCCGGGATCCGGTTGAGATCGTCCGGCCATTGCTGGGGGAACCCACCGGCAAGACTTCCGGCCGGTGGCGTGCGGTCGTGCAGCGCCCGCACACCCGCTCCGTCGGCAGGCTCGCACGGCCGGATCGCCAACGCAGCGGATTCCCCTATCAGTTGCTCCATTCCCTCCATCGCCATCATGCTCCGCCGTCCGCTGTCGCCTTTTTCCGCTGCACGCATGATCGTGTTATGTCGTCGTGCTGCGGCGACAATCCTTTGCTGTCAGTTCCGTGATCCTTCCTCGCCCCCCTGGTGTCGCAGCCGTTCGCGCTTGACATGATCGCACGGCGCGGGTATTGTATTTAACGTGTTAGTTAACTACGGGACAGGGTGAACAGATGGTTGCAGCCGATCACCTCAGCACCACGCTCAGCGCCCTCGCCGATCCCACCCGCCGCGCTATTCTCCATCGCCTCGCGGAGGGCGAGGCGACGGTCAACGAGCTGGCGGAACCGTTCGCGATCAGCCTCCCCGCTGTCTCGCGGCACCTCAAGGTGCTCGAACACGCGGGTCTGATCTCGCGCGGCCGTACCGCCCAGTGGCGACCCTGCCGGCTGGAGCCCAAAGCACTGGAGGAGGTCGCGGACTGGGTCGAGCACCATCGAAAGGTCTGGGAGCCACGATTGGACCGGCTGGACGAACACCTCAGCACGATGCGGAAAGGACACCCATGACGCACAACAGCGACCTCACGACGACCGCTCCGGACGATGAGCCGACGATCACGATGACCCGCACCTTCGACGCCCCCCGCGAGCTCGTCTTCCGGGCCTGGACCGAGCCGGAACACCTCGCCCAGTGGTGGGGTCCGCACGGCTTCACGAACCCCGTCTGCGAAGTCGATCTCCGCCCCGGCGGCGCCTGGCGGATCGACATGCAAGGCCCCGATGGCACGGTCTATCCCAACAAGGGCGTCTACCAGGAGGTCGACCCGCCGTCCCGGCTTGTCTTCTCCGATGTCGTC
>CADCWJ010000018.1 GCA_902806365.1 uncultured Thermomicrobiales bacterium | reverse complement strand
TGATCCGGGGCGAGGTCGATTTCCTCGCGTCCGACCACTCGCCAGCCCCGCCGTCAATGAAGACCGGTGACGACTTCTTCACGGTCTGGGGAGGAATCAGCGGCTGCCAGCACCTGCTGGCGGCGACCATGACCGGGTATGGCGGTCATGCACTCGATCCGATGACGGTCGGACGCCTCCTTTCGGGCGCCGCCGCCGCGCGCTTCCGGCTCCCGGGCAAGGGGGCGATCGCAGTTGGCAACGACGCCGATTTCACCTGGGGCCGGGTTCAGGACCCGGCCAAGATGCCGTCCACCGCTGTCCGGTATCGACATCCAGCGTCGATCTGGGACGAGGTCGCGTTTCGCTACCGCACCGTAGGGACCGTGGTGCGGGGAACGACCGTGATCGAGGATGGCCGCCTCACAGACCAGCGGCCGGGCCGACTCGTCACGCCGCTCGGTCTGTAGTTGCCACTCCGGAGCCGGTCCTGAACCGTGTACCGGATCGATCGGGACATGGTCGCGCGTGCGGTGCGTTGGGGAAACCGACGTGGAGCGTCGATGGGCCGGCACGCGATCGGACCTTGCGGTGGCGGAGCGTGGAACGGCCAGAGCCTGGTAGCCCGCGACCGGCGGACAACTGGGCCCGCATGAGACAATCGCCAGTGTCGGTTTTGGCGATGAGCGGCGTTGCGGAGCGGTCCATGAGGCGAACCTGGCAAACCTATCATCAGCCGGCGACGCTCGATGCCGCGTTGCGCCTGCTCGACAAGCACCGTTCGGACGTCCGCCTGATTGCCGGGGGTACCGATGTCATCGTCGAGCTGTCGCGGGATGTCCGTCCAACTTCGACCCTGATCGACATCAGCCGGATCGCGTCGCTGAAGGGCATCCGTGTCGATGATGCGACGATCACGCTTGGCGCGCTATCGACGCACAACGACGTGATCGCTTCCGCCGCCTGCGTCGAAGGTGCGTTCCCGTTGGCCCAGGCGTGTCTGGAAATCGGTGCGCCGCAATTGAGGACGCGGGCGACGATCGCCGGGAACCTCGTCACGGCCTCACCCGCCAACGACACG
>CADCWJ010000017.1 GCA_902806365.1 uncultured Thermomicrobiales bacterium | reverse complement strand
GAGCCCCGCCTGCTGGCGTTGCAGGGAACGCGTCGCTTCGGGAGATGCGTCTTTGTCGGCGAGGGGAACCGGGTCGAATTCGACGTCAGCCCCATCCTGATTCACCCGCAGCTCACGCTCTACGGATCGTGGGTGACGAGCATCGGACATATGGAGGAGCTCGTCGAGCACCTGGTGCGGTGGGAACTCCATCCCGAGGTAACCGTGTCTCACCGGTTCACGCTGGAGGATGCCGCCGAGGCTTACCGCGTCGCGGAGGAAGCGCAGTCCGGCAAGGTCTGCATCGTTTTCGAATGAATCGCCTGCCCGGTCCGTCCGGGCTGGGGATCTTGTAGTGGCTGGCCTTGTGCCAGCCAAACCTTGGCTGGAATAAAACCGGCCACTACGGGCTGTCGCCATTGGACCGCGCGATGATGACGAGCGTATGATGCGGCGTTTCCGGACAGAAAAAGTCTCAGACGCGATACATGATCCGCCCCAACGAACCTATGTCATTCCGTTGCGGCGGCTCCTGTGGTCGCCCGATGTTGCCAAAAACGTGTTTCCCACCGCGAAACCCTCGCGGGTCACCACAGGGGTGACCCCTACGAACGAACGCGTTTCCGTAGGGTCGGGCCTCCGTGTCTGCCCAGGGGGCAGGCGACACACGCGTGCCTGATTATGGCCGTCGACACGGCGGTCACCGGTTGTTACTACACGATGGACCGCATCCGCTCATAGGCCATCACGCAGTGATCGAGCGGGAGCGGCCCATCGATGGCTTCGCAATCGTCTGTGATCGTCCCCTAAGAGTTGGTGACGTGACCAACTTCGCGCATGCGCTCGGCGATAAGCTCGGCGATGTGCCGGACCTCGATCCGCCGACCGGAGGCGTCGATCCCGCCGCGCAGGTGCATGATGCATCCCTGATTGTCGGTGACGATCAACCGCGTTCCTGTCGATCCGGCGTTGTCCAACTTGCGGTTCATCAGGCGCTCGGAGACTTCCGGGTAATCGAAGCTGAACGACCCCCCGAAACCGCAGCAGAGTGTGTTCTCCGGCAGCTCGGTGAGTTCGTCACCCATCACGTCACGAATCAGGAATCGGGGCTCTGACAAGAGCCCGAGCGCATTCAGGCCCTGGCAGGAATCGTGATAGGTCAGCGAGCGCTTCCCACCGGAAGATGAGGCGAGGCTGCCCGCATCGAGCCGGGCAATGTTTACCAGGAACGACGTGAAGTCGACCACCTTGCCCGCGATCACTTCCGCCCGCGGGAGCCAGACGCGATCATTCCGAAACAGGTGAAGGTAATCCTGGCTCAGCATCGCGACGCAGCTCGCGCTGCCGGAGACGATGTAGTCGGCCTCG
>CADCWJ010000016.1 GCA_902806365.1 uncultured Thermomicrobiales bacterium | reverse complement strand
TTCGTGACCCCGGGCTTCGCCTGGTTCGGAGCCCTGCGCCATCGGGACGCCGGGTGGCTGCTGGACGGCGAACAGTTCCTGATGCGCTGGAGAGCAATGGGCCGGGTGACGGTCCTGACGCGGACCCGCCGGATCCAATTCCGGAAGCTGACGGCGGATCCGTTCCAGCGGCGGGCGTCGCTGGCGACGTTCCACGCAGCGGTCGCTTCCGGTTCGCTCGGAGGCGGGATCGAATTGCCGCACCTCGACGCCGAGGAGGCCAGGGAGCTCGCGTTTCAGCTTGGCGGCCCTGCTTCGTCGCCCGACCGTAGGCTGAGACGGCCCGCGGGTTCCAATGGTTAGGGCTGCATCCGGCAGGAGCAACCCGGAACCGCGCTCGCAGCTCCCAACGATAGGCGGCAATGGCAGCGGAAAGCGTCCGGTTGGCCGCCGTCCCATCACAACGGACGGATCTCGTCGATCAGCCAGCGATCTCCCGACCGGACCAGTATCAGCTGAGCCCGCACCGATGTGCCGATCTCCGGGGTCGTTCCCGGTGGCGCCCCGGTTCCCGGGCGGAACTGGCCGGCCGGATCATCGATCACGACGGTGGCGGCGACACGTCCGTCGGTCAGTGGGGCGGCATCCTGAACCGCGGTCAGCACCAGCCGCTGCTCTACCGGAAGCGGACCGGCGGCATCGGTGGCGGTCGCGGCGAAGTCCGCCGGCATGCCTTCGGCAAACGAGGCCGCCAGATAGGCATCGCTGAACAACGCCAGTCGGCCCATCGTGTCGAGCGCGTTGGTGCAGGAGACGAGCAGTGCGCTCGTCTCCTGGATAGCGCCCCGTGTCACATCGTCGAGCGTCGCCCCTGTCACCTGGAGCGGCGCGCCGGCCGGGGCGGGGTCACCCTTCCCCGCGAGCGCGGCGATCTCATCCATTGTCCGGGGAACAACGCCGCAGCCGGCAGGGCCGGACACTCCGGAGACCCCGGGCGCCCCTGGCGCCCCTGGCGTGGCGGTCGTGGGCGGTGCGGGAGTCGCCTCCATAAATCGCTGTTGCCGGTACCGGATGAAGCTGAGGACGTCGAGCATCTCCTGGTCGCTTAGGGTGTCCTCGAAGGCCGGCATCGCGCTGCCCTGAATGCCGTTGCGTAGCCAATAGAGAAGATCTTCCTCCGAGTGGACCATGGTGTGCTGCTGCGAGAAATCGGCTGGAGGCGGCTCCATCCCCACGCTCGCCGGTCCATCGCCGCGCAAGTCGGTTCCGTGGCAGGAGAGACACATCGCCGTGTAGACCTCCTCGCCCCGCGTCACCATGGCGACATCGCCCGGGTCGATCGCGCTCTCGCCGGTGGCGTTCGCCAGGGCGGGATCGATCCGGGACTGGACCAGAAGAACGATCCCCAGCAGAAGGGCCGCGAACCCCAGGCCGCCGCTCTCCTGACGCGATCGCCGTGACTGCGCGAACAGCGCCAGGACGCCACCGGCGAGGCCCAGCAGGATCAGGACGAGCCCGGTCACGCCGCCGGTCGTCCGGAACCGCCAGGGATCGCCGGGAACATCGAGAGTGTGGGCGGTGGTGCCGATCGTGACATTGCCGTCTGCCTGAAGCTGCGCCTCGCCCGGATTCCGGACGATTGCCGTGACTCGCCAGGTGCCGGCGATGCTCAGCTCGCTGCCGTGATGCTCGAACGCATTGCCGGATACCCGTGCCAGCGGGATCTCCTTCGTCCCGAGGTCCGGGCGATCCGGGATCGTGAGCCGCAGCAGGGCCTCCGTATCGGGGGCAATGCCGGCGTCCGGTACCTGGAGCCGGAAGTGATTGAGCCCGGCCACGCCGGGCGCCAGCAGCAGGGTCGGCGAGGTCGATTCGCCCACGAGCGGAACGGCCATCTGCCGCGCTCGCTCGGCGACCACATCGCGCGCCGGCTGCATGCTGGTCATCTGCCCGACCGCCAGCAGCAGCACCGCGACCAGCGCCAGCTCGCCCCCGATGGTCCACCGCAGGCGGCCGCTCCAGAAGGGCACCGGGTCGTTAGCGGCGGACCGGGTCAGCCGGCGTTCGATCATCAACAGGTTGACGGCGGCGATCCCCAGGATGGCAGCCAGCACCGCGAGCTTGACGATCAGCGCCTGGCCGTAATCGGTCGTACGCAGGGCGGTCAGGTTCCCGACATGGAGCCAGCCGGCGTAGAACCCGGTGACCCCGATTGCCGCCATGCTGATCAGGGCAAGCACCGAGAAGCGGGGAATCGCGATCGCCAGCACGTGCCGCCGCTGTAGCGGCTCGAGC
>CADCWJ010000015.1 GCA_902806365.1 uncultured Thermomicrobiales bacterium | reverse complement strand
TTCCGGGTCTGCTCCTCCAGTCCCACGCTGTTCAACGCCGGGACGCTCCATGCGCAGTTGTCATCCTGCTTCCTGACCTCGGTTCAGGACGATCTCGACAACATCTTCAAGAGCGTCCGCGACAACGCGCTGCTCTCGAAGTGGAGTGGCGGTCTCGGCAACGACTGGACCAACGTGCGTGCGCTCGGCAGCCGGATCAAGGGCACCAACGGCGAGAGCCAGGGGGTGATCCCCTTCCTCAAGGTCGTCAACGACGCCGCCGTCGCCGTCAACCAGGGCGGCAAGCGCAAGGGCGCCGTCTGCACCTACCTCGAGGTCTGGCACAGCGACATCGACGAGTTCCTCGACCTGCGCAAGAACACCGGCGACGATCGCCGCCGCGCCCACGACATGAACACCGCCGCCTGGATCCCCGATCTGTTCATGGAGCGTGTCGAGCAGGAAGGAAGCTGGACGCTGTTCAGCCCGAGCGACGTGCCCGACCTCCACGACCTCTACGGGGCGGCATTCAAGCGGCGCTACGAGGAATACGAGGCGCAGGTCGCGAAGGGGGCGATTCCGAGGGCGCGAACAATCCGCGCGATCGACCTCTGGCGCAAGATGCTCAGCTCGCTGTTCGAGACCGGCCACCCGTGGATCACCTTCAAGGATCCCTCGAACGTCCGCAGCCCGCAGGACCATGTCGGCGTCGTCCACAGCTCCAATCTCTGCACCGAGATCCTGCTCAACACCAGCCGCGAGGAGGTCGCGGTCTGCAACCTGGCCTCGATCAACCTGCCGGCGCACATGAAGGATGGCGTGCTCGATCCCGACATGATCGGCGAGACCGTCACGACCGCGATCCGGATGCTCGACAACGTGATCGACATCAACTTCTACCCGATCCCGGAGGCGGAAGCCTCCAACCTCCGGAACCGCCCGATCGGGCTCGGCCTGATGGGATTCCAGGACGCCCTGTGGCACCTCGGGGTTTCCTACGCCTCGGACGAGGCGATGGACTTCGCCGACCGCTCGATGGAGCTGATCTCCTGGCACGCGCTGATGGCGTCGTCCCAGCTCGCCGCCGAGCGCGGCGCCTACCCGACGTACGCGGGCTCGAAGTGGGATCGCGGGTTGCTGCCGATCGACACCGTCGATGTCCTTGCCGCCGAGCGCGGCCAGGCGATCGACGTCGAGATGGGCGCGGCGCTCGACTGGGAGCCGGTGCGGGCCTCGATCCGCGCGCACGGCATGCGCAACAGCAACACGATGGCGATCGCGCCGACCGCGACGATCTCCAACATCCAGGGCGTCGCGCAGTCGATCGAGCCGATCTTCAGCAATCTCTTTGTCAAGAGCAACCTCTCCGGCGAGTTCACGATCGTCAACGAGTCGCTGGTGGAAGAGTTGGAGGCACGCGGGCTCTGGGACGCCGACCTGCTCGACGAGATCAAGTACTGGGACGGCTCGATCGCGGCGATCTCCCGGATCCCGGACGACATCAAGCTCCGCTACCCGA
>CADCWJ010000014.1 GCA_902806365.1 uncultured Thermomicrobiales bacterium | reverse complement strand
CGCCTCCGGATCGCTCTCCGTCCGTGATGCTTCGTAGACGGCGTCGTAGTCCGGGTTCCGGTAACGCTGGAAGTTGCGGCCCGCCCACTTGTTCTGGGCTTGGGCGATGTTGCGGCCATCCGGTCCGGCGTACCAGCGAATCATGTACGACACCGGCGGCGGCGCCCCGACGCCGGAGGTGAACATGTTCAGATCCTGGTAGAAGTGGGTGTTGTTCTGGTCGTTGCCTTCGGCGCTGTCGAAGAAGATCGCCGCATCGACCGACAACAGCTCGACCTTGAACCCGATCTCCTCGAGCTCGCGCTTGACCACGGCCTGGATCTTCTGGCGCAGCGGGCTGACCGTCGTGTAATAGTTGATGCTCAACTCCAGGCCATCCTTCTTGCGGACATCGCCATCGAGCACCCAGCCGGCATCGTCGAGCAGCTTGCGCGCGGCGTCGAGGTCGCGCACGACTTGCGTATTGGGCGACTCCATGGCCGGGATCCCGGAGAGGATGTTGACGACCGGTGGCTCGACCTCTGCACCGAAGAAGAATGAGTTGGCGATCTGCTCGCGGTCGATCGCGAGGGTCATCGCCTGGCGGACCGCGATGTCCGAGAAGAGGGGATGCGGCGTATTCATCTCCGAGCGCTGGGTGATCTGCGTCGGCGCCGCTTCGGGGGTGGCGGAGGCTACCTCGGTCGTCACCTCCGTGCGCGGGTCGGAGAAGTTGATGTTGATCCGCTCGATGCTCAGTCCCGGCGCGACCAGCAGGACACCCGGGCTCTCCTCGTTTTCGAAGCTCTGCGCGATCTCGGGCTCGATCGCGAGGTTCCAGGCGTAGTCGTATTCCCCCGTCTGGATCACGGCGCGGGCGGCCGAGGCCGCGTCGCCGCCGCCCTTGAGAATGACCCGCTCGAAGAACGGCTTGTTCGGCTCGCGGTAGTTCTCGTTGATGACGTAGGTGACCTGGTCGTTGACGCTGAACGACTCCACCTTGTACGGCCCGGTGCCGATCGGATTCGACCGGAACGCATCGGCCGCTGCCTGGCCGCCATTCTGGAGGATGTGCGCGGGCAACACGATCGACGTGCCGGAGCCAGTCTGGGTGTCGCTCCAGGTCGGGTTCGGCTGGTCGTAGGTGACCCTCACGGTCAGGTCGTCGACCGCCTCCATGTTGGCGATCTGGCTGTAGGTCTCCTGATAGACGGCGCCGTTGGCGTCGTCCATCACCCAGTTCCAGGTAAAGACGACATCGTTGGCGGTGAATGGCTGGCCGTCGCTCCAGAGCACGCCTTCGAGCAGGTTGTAGGTGACGCTGGTGAAATCCTCGGCGAGCAGGCCGTTCTCGACCGTCGGCACTTCCGTGATCAGGTTCGGGATCAGGCGGCTGTCGGGCAGGCGCAGCATCAGCGCCTCGGAGACGAGACTCGCGCCGAGGCCGTCCTTGTCGCCGGTCGCGGTCTGGCCGTTGAGCCCGCTCGGCGCCTGCCACTGGATGATCCGGAGCTCGCCGCCGGACCCACGCGTCTGGCCGTCGGTGCCGGTGGTAGGGCGGTCGGCGGCGGTGCCGGCACCGAGGGCCGAGGGTGTAGCCTCTTGCCCAGCGACCGGGGTCGCGTTGAGGCAGGCCATCGCGACGCCGGCGCCCATCCCGAGCGCGGACGCCCGCTCCATGAATTGCCGCCGGCTGATCTGGCCGCTCTTCAGCGCCTCGTGGAGCCGGGAGAACGGCCCTGTCTGTTCCTGATTTGCCATGCTACCGACATCCTTTCGATAATCCGCACTTGCCCTCAGGCCCAGGGCCCCCCCAGGCATCGTGAACGGCCATTCTACGACCTTTCCGCGCAACGGGGACCTTGGTTGGCCGTCGATCAAGCGCGTGGCTGCCCTCCGTCCTCGCCAGGGCAGCCGCCGAGGGATGGATGAGACAGGGTGTTCTCGCTGGTCACTTGCCAGGCGGTGCCGACACTTGTCTGGTCCGATGCTGACTGGTCAATGGAGAGCAGCGTACTCGTGCCTACAAGATCGCCGCGCTGGAAGCTCACGGACGCGAGCGCCTGAATGGCGGTAACGTTTGGGAGCGTTTCAGTGTCAACGCCCTGGTCCGCCGCTGCCTGCGTGCCCAGCTCGATGACCTGGGCAAGATCCAGGTAGAACACGCTAGACCGCTCCTCCGGCAGCTCCGCCATTACCGCCTGATACCGCGCGCTGTCCGCCAACGCTTCACCCCCCTGGACGGGGTCTGGGAAGTCGCCGTTCACCGACAGGATGAACTGGCCACCGACCATGCCCCATTGGACGTGGACTGTGGTATCCAGATCCGGAACTGGGACGTCAATGACCTGGGTGCGTTCTCCCTCAACTTCCTCCACGCTGGCCCCGACCGGTTCCTCACCGAGCAGGATCGCCTCACCGTCCGGGTCTTCGGAGAGGAGCCCGATCACCAGCAGATTCGCCCAGACCGAGAGCTTGGTCGTCGCATCCCTGAGTCGGGCCTCGTTGTCTACGCCGGACAGGAAGACGCCGCCAGCCTCGCCGGGATCGTCTGCCGACCGCACCCAGAGCGCGAGCGCCCATTCACCCGACAACTGATCGATCAGATCGGTCCGAGGGTTGAACGCCAGGAACCGGGTGATGAACTCGTAGAAGGCGTCTGGTTCGTTCGCAGCGATGGCACCTTCCGGCAAGGGGATCGG
>CADCWJ010000013.1 GCA_902806365.1 uncultured Thermomicrobiales bacterium | reverse complement strand
GACCCCTCCCAGGTTGCGCGGCAGCGCCAGCACTGCCGGAGCGGTGATGCTCGCCATCAGCGCCTCGCTGAAGCGCTCGGCATTCATTACCTGGAACGGCCGGCTCCAGAACGGGCGCGGGGTTGGATCGAGCGGCTCCGTCAGCCCGAGGGCGTTGTGCCGCTCGGCGAGCACGCGCACCGCCGACACGATCCCCGCCTCGCGCGCGGACCACGTTCTCGCGTACCGGGCGGCGTCGAGGTGCGGCGCAAGCGCGGATGTGATCGACAGCTTTGCGAAGGTGGTTCCCAGCCACTTCGCGTACGGTGCGTAGCGACGCTCCAGCAGGAACGCCAGGCGGATCACGTCGCGCGCCAGCGTCATCGCGACAATCTGCGATCCCAGGTCGTCGCCGACCTCGCCACAGCGCCCGATGAACGGCTCCAGCTGGCCGATCCGCATCCATCCCGCCGCCATCCGGTAGCGCCAGACGTCGTCCGGATACCAGCTCAACTCGTCCCGAACGCGAGTGATCTCGCCGATCCCGTCGTGGAAGATGCGTCCCGCCGTTACCTCCAGCAGGTGATGCTCCGGCACCGTAACCCAGATCGCCGCATCCAGCCGGTCGGTTCCCCTCACGCGGAGGTGGTGCCACAGGAAGGCCGGAGCGGACGTGATCGCGACCCGGTGCGCGACCGGGCCGGGTGCCGCCGAACTGTCCATGTGCCAAGTGCCCCGATCGTCTTCGAATTCACGGAACCCGATCGGAAACCCCGCGATCGATGGCGGCAGATGGTCCCGCAGCACGCGATCCAGCCGATCGTGCCAGGGCGAAAGCTGGTCATCGGCGAGGAAGATCGTGAGGCGGGGACCCCAGTCGTGATCCATCGAGCGTGCGGTGTCGAGCCCGAGCACGTCCGATCCGCTTCCGATCAGCCCCGCCGCGTACGGCAGATCGGGCAGGTACCGGCCGAGCAACGGGCGCACCGCATCCCGGTAGAGGCGCTCGGCAAGCTCGAGGCCGGGCACGAACGGGGGTGACGAGGACATTGGGGGTCTGCACCATGCGACAGGCGGTCGAAAGAGCCGGGTGTGACGACAGGCAGTGTGCCATGGCCGATGAGGCGGAGCGAGCGGACGTCATGATGGCTGGAGGCAACGCCGGACCGGGCGCGGAGACCGTGCGCCTGCGAATCCGGGTCCATGGGAAGGTGCAGGGCGTTTTCTTTCGTGCCGGCGCCCGGGAGGCGGCACAGTCGGAAGGCGTGGCCGGGTTCGCCCGCAACGAACCGGACGGCAGCGTCACCGTCGAGGGCGAAGGGGCACCGGACGCCGTCGAACGCTTGCGCGCCTGGTGCGAGGCTGGTCCGCCCCAGGCACGAGTCGACCTTATCGAAACGGTCCCGCTCGCACCGATCGAGGACACCGGCTTCCGGACCACCTGACCAGGTCCGACCCTCAGGGCCGTCTCGCCCTCCCGTGCCGGTCCATGATCTCCACCAGCCGGTCATGCGGAAACGCCACGGCCGTGTTACCGTCGCGCCCGGTCATCGTCTCCGCCGCGACCAGCGCGTTGAGGACTGCCTCTTCCGTCGCCTCGATCGTCGCCACGAACAGCTCATCGATCCGTGGGTCCGCAAGCTGGCGAACGGTTCGTATGGCGTCCGGTGCCGAGCGGTCCACACGGTTCGCCGCGTGGTTCGAGAAGGCGATCAGGATGTCGCCGGACGAGTTCCGGCCGACCCCCCCGCAGCGGCTGAGTCCGAGCATGCCCCGGCGGCACAACCGCCCGAGCTGCCGGTCGGAGAGCGGCGCGTCGGTCGCGATCACGACGATCACCGAGCCGTCCTTGCCACCGGCTGGACCTGGAGTTGCGCGCTCCCGTGCCAGCTCCCGCCCGACCGGCACGCCGTCCACGAGCAGGTCGCCGAGCACGCCGAAGTTGCCTTGCACCAGCACTCCGACCGTGAAACGCCCGTCGTCGATCCCGACGGTCCGGGACGCGGTGCCGATCCCACCCTTGTGCCCGAACAGCCG
>CADCWJ010000012.1 GCA_902806365.1 uncultured Thermomicrobiales bacterium | reverse complement strand
TCGGCCCGGCGCAACGTCGCGCTGCTGGCGCCGTATGCACGGCGCGGGATCCCGATCATCGGCACCGAGCCGAGCTGCATCCTGACCCTGCGCGACGAATACAAGGATCTGCTGCCGAACGATCCCGATGTCGGAGTCGTCGCGGACCAGGCATACATGATCGACGAGTTCCTGGCGAAGCTCGACAACGAGGGCGAGCTCGGGATCGGCTGGAAGGAGAACACCGGCCCGGAGGTCTTCTTCCACGGCCATTGCCACCAGAAGGCGCTCATCGGGGTCGGCCCCTCGATGGCAATCCTGAAGGCGGCGGGGTGCCGTCCCGAAGAAAGCGGCGCAGGCTGCTGCGGGATGGCCGGATCGTTCGGCTACGAGACCGAGCACTACGAGGTCTCGAAGAAGATCGGCGAGGAGCGGCTGTTCCCGGCGATCGAGGCGACCGCGATGGATGTCCAGATCAGCGTCGCCGGAGTTTCCTGCCGTCAGCAGATCGAGCACTTCTCCGGGCGCTCCACCCGCCACATCGCCGAGGTGCTGGCGTCCCGGGTTGCACCGGGGCATCGTTGGTCTCCGCCACGGGCGTCCGTCACCGATGGCGTCGCCGCCACGCGGGAAGGGCGGCTGGACCCCGCCCTTCAGACGATGGAGCCGACCGCCGAGGAGACCGCCCATGCCGAAAACCAGTTCGACGGCCCGGCCTGACAAGCCTGCGCACCGTGGATTGAGATGTGGAACGTGGCGACAGCATTCTTATTTCCGTCATGCTGACGCGAAGCAAAGCATCCCTGCGCGAAGCGCTTGACGGCGCAGCCGACACCTCTGCTGACAGCGTACTGTTCGGGTCCGCTTCGCGGACCGGCTCACCAGGCGATTGCAAAGCAATCGATGGGCCGCATCTGCTCGATTGCTTTGCAATCGCCTATTGGCGGATGCGGCCCATCGCCGGGGGATGCATCGCTTCGCTCAGTGCTCTGTCCAACGTTAATTGTTCGGTTGGATGAGGGCCTCTGTGGGGAAGGTTTGCGTGCCAGGATCCCGCGACCCATTCGACTGCGCTCCGGTGCCGCTTACCGATGGCCGCTGCTAGGGCAGGCTTTCGCTCGGGATGACGATATACGGAAGCGAGCGCCAACGTGACATTCACGACTGGACAGACTACTCAGCATGACGATCGGAGACGGCGCTTGGGCGACAGCCCCATGCGGGATGGCTACGCCATGACCACAACGACGCTCCCTACCTTCGCCGATATCGAGGCGGCGGAACGGCGGATCACGGGTGCGACACATCGTACCCCTGTCCTCACCTCGCGCCGGATCGACGCCGAAATGGGCATGGAGATCTTCTTCAAGGCCGAGCACCTCCAACGGGCCGGCGCCTTCAAGATCCGCGGCGCGTTCAATGCCCTCTCCCGGTTCGACGGGGCGCAGCGCGCGGCCGGTGTCGTCGCCTACTCCTCGGGCAACCACGCCCAGGCGATCGCCCTCGCCGCCCGGGATCTCGGCATCCCGGCCACGATCGTGATGCCGGAAGACGCCCCGGCCAGCAAGGTTGCGGCGACCCGTGCCTACGGGGCCGAGGTCATCACCTACGACCGCTACCGCGAGGACCGCGAGGCGATCGGGCGCGCCCTCGCCGCCGAGCGCGGCCTGACCCTGATCCCGCCGTACGACCATCCCGACGTGATCGCCGGGCAGGGCACGGCGGCGAAGGAGCTGATCGAGGAGGCAGGACCGCTTGACGCGATCTTCGCGCCACTCGGAGGCGGCGGGCTGCTGGCCGGCACCGCGCTCGCCGCCGGGGCTCTCGCGCCGGACGCGCGCGTTTACGGCGTGGAGCCGGAGGCCGGCAACGACGGGCAACAGTCGTTCCGGACCGGCGCGATCGTCCACATCACGACCCCGGCGACGCTGGCCGATGGAGCGCAGACGCTCCATCTCGGGGAACTGACGTTCCCGATCATCCAGCGTGGCGTCACCGACATCCTGACCGCCTCCGATACCGAGCTGGTGACGGCGATGCGCCTGTTCGCGTCGACGATGAAGCAGGTCGT
>CADCWJ010000011.1 GCA_902806365.1 uncultured Thermomicrobiales bacterium | reverse complement strand
GCCGATGCCCGCGCCCGGCACGCTCCTACCGGGCCGGGTGCTCGAAGATCAACTCCCGGCCATCTTCGGTCCACCGCTCCGCGACGTGCCGGAACCCGTCCGCGCGAATCCCCGCAAGCGACCCGAGATTGTCTGGGCTGACGCTGACCCGGTCAACACGCGCGCCATGCTCCGCCGCGTAGGCGATCAACTGCCCGACAGTCGCCCGCGCATAGCCACACCGGCGGAACTCCGGCGCGATCGCATACCCGATCTCGACCATCCCTCGGTCATCGGGTGGCCCATGGAAACCGGCCCGCCCGACAACGGCCTCCGCCGACCATCCATACACGGCCCGGGCAAGCCATGGAGCAACGGCCGCATCGGTGCGGATCTGCTACAGCCGGACCCGCCAGTGCCGCTCCTGAGTCAGGTGGAACTCCGGGAGCTCCAGCCCCATGATCTCGCTGGCCTCCGCGAGCGAACCCGCCAGCAGCGCCTCCAGCGCCGCTTCCGGGATGAGCGTCAGCTCGACCGTTGAGGATTCGTCAGCTTGGGAAGTCGTCATCCGCCCACGATAGTAGAAGGTTCACCGTCCGGGTCATGCGTGTAGAAGCCGCCTCGCCAGGGTCACATGCCCCACTCGTCCCGGGATCCCCATACAAGTCGTGCAGGGCGAACACCGGAATGATCTCCATGAGACGCGGATACCATTGCACGCTCGCGAGTGCCCTCACGTCCAGCGCACCTCGGCTTAGGCGGCGTGGTCGGGGGAAGCCAGCCACAGCCCTCCGTGTCCTCCCGTACGCAACAGGCCTCCCTGTAGCCGTCTGTCCTCCCGAGGGACGGTCCCTTGCTTCACGTCGGCACAAACTCCGCGACGATGGGCCGCATCCGCCAATAGGCTATTGCAACGCGATTGAAGGACCGCGTCTGCTCAATTGATCCGCAATTGCCTATGAGGGATTCCAGCAGCTGCGGCGCCGGCGCCGCAGCACCGACTCCTGCTGCGTTGGGCGCGACGCGCCAAGTGTCAGATGATCGTTGACGCTCCGGTGGAGGAGCGATCGCTACACGGGACCCTTGCGGGCATCGCTTGTTGCGAAGGTGGAGCTTCCGCGATCGGATCAGACGGATACAGGCGCGGGGACATCACCATCCGTGCGCCGCCGGTTCAGGAACTGGCCGGCGCCGCCGATGCTCAGCACCGACCCGACACTCCCGATGCTCAGAATCGATCCCGCGCTGCCGATGCTGAGGATGGAACCAGAGCTCCCGATGCTCAGGATCGAGCCGGCACTGCCGATGCTGAGGATGCTTACGAAGCTCAGGACGCTGCCGACGCTGAAGGCGCTCAGGAGACTGGCGGGAGCTCGGTAGCCGAGCAGACCGCTTCGTGCGGCGGGCGTATGAGGAGCCATGGGGATCAGGCGTTTCACGGGGAGCCTCGCTTCCATAATACATCGACTCGACGGCGACCCTACCTAAGTGCGTGGCACCTGGCATGTCGCCAACCCGATGGGGCGATCTCCCATCATAATCCCCGACCTCGATCAGTGCACCCGACACGGCGTGCCCCCGTTCCAGACTCTGGAGGGTAGGGTTGCGTGCATCCCGGTGGACCAGTCGCCGTGCCTGCTCACCACGCCTTTTGCATTCCGCCCATTGGCACCGCTCTCCGGTACTCCCCTCGCCCGATGTCATCCTGACCGCAGGTAAGAGCGTGTCCAGAGCGATGGGCCGCATTCGCCAATAGGCAGTTGCGTGGCAATTGAGCGGACGCGGCCCATTATGGCTCCGCCATCATCTGTGAAGCGTGGGAATTCCAGCAGCCGCGTCGCGTCCGAAGCACATTCAATCCAGCGAACGGTTCTTCACCATCGCCAACCTGCGGCCAAGGATCACTTTCCCGCCCGCTTCGAGCCGTCGAAGAAGGAGCGAATGTACGCCTCCGTCGGATGATGCACCCCCGCGAGCCGATCCAGCATCGCGTTGCGGTCGTACTCGACCAGCCGACGCTCTACCCGATAGCCGGATTCGTCCCCTTCGAGCAGCGTCCACATCGCGCGCATTTCCGCGGTCGTCGGGTTGCTGACGCTCCCGAGGTTGATCACCCGCACCCCACCAACGGTTCGGTCGAGTGGCTTGTGCGTGTGCCCGACGAACATCAGGTTGGCATCGATCCCGTCCAACAACTCGCCCAGGTCCTCGTCGGTCTGCCCGGTGGTGATCCCGGCTCCCTCATCGGTTCCGGGTGCGGCATGGACAAGCAGCACCCGCGTCCCGTCCGGCAGCTCAGCCCGTGCCTCCAGCGGGAGGTTCGCGAACCAGCCGAAGAGCCCGGCGGAGGTGATCGCGCCGCGCGTCCAGTCGAAGTTGCGGACGATCGCGAAGGTCCGCACCGCCGCGTCCGGATCCTCGGCCGCCAGCTTGACGAAGGTGACGTTCGCCTCCGGGTCGTCGGAGATCGTGAGGCGGTCCGTGTTGCCGCGAACCGCCGTCAGGTTCGGCAGTGCCGCGATCCGTTCCACACTACCGACCGGGTCGAACCCGAGCGCCGCCGCATCACCGACGAACCAGTGGGCATCGACACCCCCTGCCGCCTCGATATCCGCCAGCACGGCATCGAGCGCGATCGAGTTTCCGTGAACGTCCGAGAAGACCGCGACACGCATTATTGGCATCCTCCATGGCGCGAGAGCACTGCCGTTCAGCTAGGGGACGTCCGGAAGAAGTCGCCGATTATCCCGGCCAACGGATGGTGAACGGCGGCGAGATTCCGGAGCACCTGCTCCCGATCGTACTCCACGAATCGCCGTTCCAGGCGATAGCCGGTGGCATCGGCATCGAGCAGCGTCCACATCGCGCGCTTGTCGTCCGTCACCGGATTGCTGACGCTGCCCAGGTTGATCACGCGCACGCCATCGACGGTCCGCTCCATCGGGGCATGGGTATGACCGGCGAACACCAGGTCGGCGTCCGCTCCCCGGAGCGCGGCGCGCATCTCCGACAGAAATTGCCCGTCGTGAAGCCCGAGCCCGCCGTCCCTGCCGGGTGCGGCATGCACGAGCAGGACGCGTGTGCCGTCCGGGAGGGTCGTACGATGGTCCAGCGGCAGCGC
This sequence comes from uncultured Thermomicrobiales bacterium, assembly GCA_902806365.1. GTDB lineage: Bacteria > Chloroflexota > Chloroflexia > Thermomicrobiales > UBA6265 > CADCWJ01. Next base: position 1,951 of record CADCWJ010000011.1, on the reverse strand, counting down.
GGCGATCCAGTCGTAGTGCCCCGCCGCCGTGACCGCACCGCGTGTCCAGGCAAAGCTCTGGACCATACCGATCAGGCGCAGGAGCTGCTCCCGATCCCCCTGCGCCTCGTCCAGCGTCGGTGCCCGGTCACGCCAGGTATCGCTGACCGTGTTCCGGTCCGTGTTGCCGCGAACGGCGATCAGGTTGGGAAGCGCCAGCAGGCGATCCATCACACCGACCGGATCGTATCCCTTGGCGACGGTATCCCCGACAAACTAATGCACATCGACACTCCCAGTCACCGTGATATCGGCCAGCACCGCATCGAACGCCAGCGGGTTACCCTGGATATCCGAGAACACCGCAACCCGCATCAAGGCATCCTCCCGGAACCATCACTGACGGACAACGCCCTCCCTCCCTGAATCCGTAAGGGCGGACCAGAATCGACCCGAAAGGACACGCTCCCGATTGCATGTGGTCGATTCGTGTGTCCGCCCGCGGCACGCCCGAAGACCGCTCGGCATGCCCCACAGGTTACGCCGCATCCGCTCTCGTGATCCCGACGGGCTTTCCCTCATCACGCATCACGCGATCGGCACCCGTCTTGCGACGACGCCTGCGGAATCGATCGATGCCAGTATCACGTACAAGGAGAACCACCATCATGGCCGGCTACAGCACGAACATCGAGACCGATACCCTCGAGAACGAGAACTTCCGCAAGGTGCTCTTCACGGCACCGCACAGCCAGCTGGTGCTGATGACGCTCCAGCCCGGCGAGGAGATCGGCACCGAGCATCACGACGATCGCGACCAGTTCTTCCGGATCGAGGCCGGCACCGGCGAGGCGATCATCGACGGAGAGACGCATCCGCTCTCCGATGGCATGGCCGTGGTCGTCCCGGCGGGCGCCGAGCACAACGTGATCAACACCTCGGACAGCGAGGCGCTGCGCCTCTACACGATCTATTCACCGGCCGAGCATCCGGACGGCACGATCCACAAGACCAAGGCCGAAGCCGACGAGGCGGAGAAGCTCCACCACCACTCGTAGGGCCGATCCCGAAAGACAGGTGCAAAGCACCTGAGCGGATGCGGTCCATTGTGATCGTCCGACCCGGTCAGCATCGGGTAGCGGCATCGGTGCAACGCGGTGGACCGCAATCGCCGCCACACCCTGGCCCACGCGATCACGCCGGCGCTCCCTACGTACCGGCCGCCTGCTCGAAGAACGATCGGATGGCCGCCTCCGCCGGATGGCGCCTGTCCGCAACCTGGCGGAGGTACGCCTCCCGATCGTATTCAACGAACCGCCGATCGAGACAATATCCCTGCTCATCCGCCTCCAGCAGCACCCACATTGCGCGCTGATCCACCGTCACCGGGTTGCTGACGCTGCCGGTATTGACGATGCGGATGCCATCGACCGTGCGATCGAGCGGTGTGTGCGTGTGTCCAACGACGACGAGATCCACATCCAGTGAGCCGAGACCTGTACGGACCTCGTCGTCCGATTGCTCGGCCCGGAAACCGGTACCCTCGTCCGTTCCCGGCGAGGCATGCACCAGCAGCACCCGGGTCCCGTCCGGCAGCGTCGTCCTCACCTCGAGCGGCAACGATGCGAGCCAGTCGAACTGGCCGGCAGCGGTGATTGCGCCCCGTGCCCAGGCCGCCTCTTCGAGAGACATCAGCTTTCGTCGAACCTCGTCCGGATCGGTGCCGGGCAGGCGCCCGGCGAGCGCATCGGCATCGCTCCGGACCACCGCACGATCCCCATTGCCATGGACGATGGAGAGCCCAAGCCGTGCCTGCAACCTGGAGATGCACCGGATCGGATCGCTCCCCATGTCGGTGACATCCCCGATCACCCAGTGCGCATCGGCCCCGCCGGCAGTGTCGATGTCCGCCAGCACGGCATTCAAGGCGATCGCGTTCCCGTGCACATCCGAGAAGATGGCAATTCGCATG
>CADCWJ010000010.1 GCA_902806365.1 uncultured Thermomicrobiales bacterium | reverse complement strand
GAGCCGCGATTTCCCAGCGGCTTCACCATGAGAAATGCCAGGCGCTGGTTTCGACTCCTCGGATCGTTAGTCGCCATCAATCTGGCCTGCTCGCCGGAATCGCGCCTTCACGCCCAGGGCGCTCCCCCGGCCGACCGGCCGGTCGATTTCGCACGCGACGTGCAACCGATTCTGCAGCAGCGGTGCCACAAGTGCCACGGTGGCGTCCGACGGCGGAGTGGCCTGAGCCTGCTCGAGCGCGACGATGTCGTCGCGGCCTTGCCGTCCGGGGCGCGGGCGGTGGTCCCGGGGGAACCGGAGACGAGCGAGCTTTTTCTGCGGGTTTCCGAGGCCGACGAGAATCTGCGCATGCCTCCGACGGGAAACCCGCTGACCGAAAAGGAAATCGGCATATTGCGGCGCTGGATTACCGAGGGGGCACGATGGACGCGCCACTGGTCCTTCCAGCCGGTGCGTCGACCCGCGACTCCGGCCGTCAAGCAGGAAGCGTGGGCCCGCAATTCCATCGATCGGTTCGTGCTGGCCAGTCTCGAGGTGGCCGGAATTACCCCCTCTCCGGAGGCGGACCGTTCGACTCTGATCCGCCGGCTGTCGCTCGACCTGACGGGATTGCTCCCCGCCGTCGCCGAAGTCGATGCGTTCTGCTCCGACCCGCGCCCCGACTATTACGAGCGGCTCGTCGAGCGACTGCTCGCCAGCCCGCACTTCGGCGAGCGGTGGGGCCGGCATTGGCTCGATCAGGCCCGGTACGCCGACACCGACGGTTTCGAGGTCGACGGCCCGCGTCCCTCGGCCTGGCGCTGGCGCGACTGGGTCATCGCCGCCTTCAACGAAGACATGCCGTTCGATCAGTTCACGATCGAGCAGATCGCCGGTGACCTGCTCCCCGATGCCACGCCGATGCAAAGGCTGGCGACCGCCTTCCATCGGCAGTCGCCAACCAATCGCGAAGGGGGAATCGACCAGGGAGAGGCGCGTTACAAGGAGCTGGTCGATCGGGTGAACGCCACCGCCACCGTCTGGCTGGGGCTGACGGTCGGTTGCGCCCAATGTCACAACCATCCCTACGATCCCTATACGCAGCGCGAGTTCTTCGGGCTCTACGCCTTCTTCAACGACACCGTCGATACCGAGGTCGTGGTCCCCACGAACCGCACCATCGAACCTCGGCGGGGAACCAACAGCCAGCGGCGACGCACGAATCCGAACGAGGTCGAAGCCTTGATCGTGGGGCAGAGCAAGGAGCCGCGAACCGCCACGATGTATCGCCGGGGAGATTACCTCCAACCCGGCGATGCGGTCGGGCCAGGTCTGTTTCGGGCGTTGCCCCCCCTCCCGCCGGAAGAGTTGGAAACCGCCGTACCGGACCGGCTCGATCTGGCCCGCTGGATCGTCGATCCCGCCAACCCGCTCATGCCGCGCGTCGCCGCCAATCAGCTGTGGATCCGCCTGTTCGGCGAGGGACTGGTGCGCACGCCCGATGACTTCGGCGCGCGGGGCGAACCGCCGACTCACCCGCAGTTGCTCGACTGGCTGGCCGATGAATACCGGGCCGCCGGCTGGAGTACCAAGCGGATGATCCGGCTGATCGTCGCGTCGGCCACGTACCGCCAGTCGTCGCGGCATCGGCCGGAACTGCGGCAGGTCGATCCGCTCAACGCGCTCTGGCACCGTCAGAACCGCTTCCGCGTCGAGGCCGAAATCGTGCGCGATCTCCACCTCGATGCCGCCGGGTTGCTGACGCGCGAGATCGGCGGGCCGGGGATCTATCCCCCCCTCTCCAGAGAGGTGGCGAAATTGAGCTTTCGCAGCAACTACGTCTGGCCGGTCAGCACGGGCAGGGATCTCTATCGGCGCGGCATGTACGTCTTCTACAAACGGACGTTGCCGCATCCCAACCTCGACACGTTCGATTGTCCCGACTCCATCACCGCCGCCATGCGCCGGGAGATTTCCAACACGCCCCTTCAGGCACTCGCGGCGCTCAACAACGAAGTTCATGTCGAATCGGCCCGCGCTTTCGCGAGCCGAATCCTCAGCGAAGGCCGACCGGCCGACCGCGATCGCATCGACAATGCATTTCGACATTGCTTGAGTCGGCATCCCACGGACGCCGAGCGGGAGAAGCTGTCCGAATTGCTGGAGATCAACCGGCGCTGGTATGCTGAACATGGCGAAGACGCGGCATCGCTCGTGGGTGCGTTTCGACCTCCCGATGTCGACGACCGCGAAGCGGCGGCCTGGGTCGCCACACTCGGGGTGATCTTGAATCTTGATGAATTCCTGACGCGGGAGTGAACCGTGCATCCGGCGGCCGAACGATTCGAGCACACGCGGCGTGAGTTTCTCATGCGCGCCGGCAGCGGCGGCATGGGCCTTGCCGCGTTGACCCACCTGCTCTGCAGTGACGGCCTGGCCGCGCCGGCTCCCGCGTCTCCGAGCCCAGATCAGATCAATCCGCTGGCCCCCAAGCCGCCGCACGCCACGCCGCGGGCCAAGCGCTGCATCTTCATTTTCCTGGATGGCGGCCCCTCGCAGTTCGAGTTGTTCGAGCGGAAGCCGAAGTTGCTCGAAATGGACGGCAAGAAGCTCCCCGATTCGTTCGTCAAGGATGTGCGGTTCGCCTTCCTCGACCGCGACAAATCGACGGTGACCGCTCCCAAGCCGGGCTTCCGGAAGCATGGCGAGTGTGGCATGGAGCTCTCCGAGCTGCTGCCGCACCTGGCCACGTGCGTCGACGAGATGTGCATGATCCATTCGATGCACACCGATCAGTTCAATCATCACCCCGCGCAGTTGATCCTGCACAACGGTCGGCCGGAACTGGGACGACCGACGATCGGCTCGTGGATCACCTACGGGCTGGGGAGCGAATCGCAGGACCTTCCCGGCTATGTCGTGCTCGCCTCCGGCCGTGGCGCCAGTGGCGGGGCTACGAACTGGACCAGCGGTTTTCTTCCTTCGACGTATGAAGGGGTCGTGTTCCGTGGACAGGGAGAGCCGGTGCTCAATCTGAAGAACCCCGAGGGGCTCCCCGCTCATCTTCGCCGCGCCGGTCTCGATGCGCTCCGCGAGCTCAATGAAGCCCATTACCAGCGCCTCAAAGACCCGGAGATCCTGAGCCGCATCACCAGCTACGAGCTTGCGTTCCGAATGCAAACCGCCGCGCCCGAGCTGGCCGATCTCTCGGGCGAGACGCGGCGAACGCTCGATGCGTACGGAGTCGACCGCGAAGACCCGGTCATCAAGGCCGAGCGCCCCGGCGGTCCGAATCAGTACCGCGCCTTTGCCACCAATTGTCTCCTGGCCCGCCGATTGATCGAGCGCGGCGTCCGATTCGTGCATCTCGTCCAGGGAACGTGGGACCACCACCAGGGGCTCGACGTCGAGCTGCCGTTCAACGCCCGGCTCTGTGACCAGCCCATCGCCGCCCTGATCCGAGACCTGAAACAGCGCGGCCTTCTGGACGAAACGCTGGTCGTCGTCGCCAGCGAGTTCGGTCGAACCCCTCTCGGAGAGTACAAGAAGGACCAGACGATCTCGACCGGCCGCGACCATCACCCGTACGCGTTTACGATCTTCATGGCCGGCGGCGGAGTCCGCAAAGGCTACGTCCACGGCGAGACCGACGAATTCGGCTGGGCCCCGATCCGAGACCCGGTGCACGTCAACGACCTGCAGGCGACGCTGCTCCACCTCTTCGGCCTCGACCACTTGCGACTGACCTACAGATTCCAGGGCCTCGACCAGCGCCTAACGAGCATCACCCGCGAATCAAACGTCGTCGAAGCCCTGCTGGCGTGAGCCTCCGGATTGTCGACGCGCCATGGTGCAAATCTGCGGCGGTCGCCAAGTCGAAAGGCGAGGCGCAAAGAAGCTTTCGCACGTCGGGCTGACACTGGCTTCCCGAAGCGTTTATGCTTCAAATGAGCCGCGATTCTGGATCATAAGAGGACGTCGAATCACCAACTGGCGCCTCAACCGGCGATCGTTCCTAGACGCCGCTGGTAGGCTCGCCGGCGGCGGATTGGCCGTCGGAGCCATCATCGAGACGATACGTCCCAGTTCCGCCTGGGGCCAGCGGCCGGCGAAGGTGACACACCCGAGTTCCGCCCGCGTTGTGGATCGGTTCAAGACCCGCCTTTCGTTCCAGATTTCGGTCGATGTGGGGACCTTGGATCTCGGACTGACGGTCGCCTGTGCCGCGCTGGCGGGTGGAGTCGACATCGTCGAAATGGGGACGCCGCTGCTCAAGGCCCAGGGCGTTTCGATCGTCGTGCCCGCCTTCCGCAAGCGGTTTCCCGACGCTCTCCTGCTGGCAGACATGAAGACCATGGACGGCGGTGCCGGCGAGGCGCGCAGCGTCTACGCCGGCGGCGGCAACATCTTGGATTTCCTCGCTCTCGCCGGCGCAGATACGGCGAAGTCGATCTGCGCCGTGCGCGATGAGTTCATGCGCGCGGGACCCGAATTGCCGCGACTTGTCTTTTCCGACATCTTGGTTCCGCACCAGGGCCCCGCCTCGCAGGCAGGCGAGGTCGCGCTTCGGATGGTCGAGGCCGGCGTCGACGCGGTTGGTATCCACCTGCAGTCCGACGCGCGTCGCGCAAACCCGAAACTCATCGAGGACGACTATCTCAGTGAGGTGGCTCGCGCCGTCTTCGAAGGATCGGCAAGGCGGTCCCGGTGCATGTGGTCGGCGGCCTCAGCATCGCACAGGCAAAGAGCCTTGCCAAGGCGGGCGTGCGCGCCTTCGTGATCAGCGGCAATATGGGCCTGCCGGACGGCAATGCCCGCTACAACCTCCCACCGGCCGATATCCAACGCTTGGTCGCCGGTTTCATTGCCGAGGTCTCGGGCGGGTAGTGCGGTAGTTCAAACAGACCCACTACCGCCTGTCGCGATCGTCCCAAAGCCCAATCGATCCCAAGGACCTGACCGCAGGGCACGTCCTGGCCGTCCTGCACGACTGGACATTGGGATCGAGCACCCTTTCGGATCGCCGACGGGCTACGAGCTGGTCCATGTTCTCCCGCGGATCGAATGCACCACGGCCTTTCAGCTTGCGCGCTTCGGTGTCGACGGCCGAAGCTTTGTTCGTCGGGTGGTTGATGGACTGGTCCCGGTCAACCCGGTGCCAGGCCCGCACTTCACCTCGAGAAAGCGGTGATAGGGGATGATCTGGAGTTCACCTCGACAAGCGAAAGGATGCTTCCGGAGTTGCGGGGCTGTGAATCTGCCGCGCGATAGGTGCTCCCGTGGCGTCATG
>CADCWJ010000009.1 GCA_902806365.1 uncultured Thermomicrobiales bacterium | reverse complement strand
CGCGAGCCCGTCTTCGGCGACGAACGCAATCCCGACTCCGAGGACGCCGCCTTTGGCGATGACGAGCTGCGCGCGGCGATCCACGGCTACTACGCGATGGTCAGCGAGGTCGATCATCACGTCGGCCGCATCCTCGACCGGCTCGACGCGCTCGCCATCGCCGACGAGACGATGGTGATCTTCACCTCCGATCACGGCGAATGGCTTGGCAAGTACGGCCGGTACGGCAAGGGTCATCCGGCCGACGACGCGGTCAGCCGCGTGCCGCTCGTCGTGCGGGCACCGGGAACGGCACCTCAGACCGGCACGGTCGGGACGATCGTGGAAGCCGTCGATGTCCTGCCGACGATTCTGGAGTACGCGGCGATCCAGATCCCGCCTGCGCTCCAGGGCCGGTCGCTGCTGCCGCTGCTCCACGAGGACGCTCCCGGCGATCCGCATCGCCCGGGGTCGGCGATCACCGAGCACCGGGGTTGGAAAACGCTCCGCACCGACCAGTTCCGCTACCTGATCGAGGAATCGGGCCGTGAGTATCTCTTCGACCTGGAATCCGATCCGGACGAGATGGTGGATGTCTCCGGCCAGCCGGAGTACGCCTCCGCGCTCGCCGCGCAGCGCCATGCCCTGTTGCGCCGGCTGATCGCCCGCGAGCGGCCCCGTCCCCGAACCTGGACGTATTAGCGATGCATCGCTGGTGTCCAGCTCGTGCCGACGAAGGATATCGCCGCAATCGCTGCGACAATGCCACAAGCGCACCCGACCTGACGGACGAGTCGATCGCGCCGGAGCCGACGCGCGCGATCCGGGATCTGGCGGCGCACCTGTAAGGCGGTTGCCCCCTGAAGATGCAGTGGTGATCCGGGCCTCGACGCAAGATTGCGGCTCAAGGAGACGACATTGGACAACGACCCTCGCTTGCTCTTGGCCGTCCTCGCGGCGACCAACGCCACGATCGTCGCAATCCTCGGCGCCCAGACCATCACCGTTTGGATACGGGCTCAGGACCTCTTGATAACGTTCTATCAGACCGTGCTGCACGCGAGAGGTGCCGCGAAGCGAGGGCAACGTATCGCTGCCGTGCTGAGAGCCGACCTCGGTCAACCTGCGGCGGACGCGGGTAACACGGTTCCCCCGTCCGGCGCGACGAACGAGGCACTGGCGGGGCCCCGGGACCTGGGAACGGAGTTTGACGAGGAGGCGCACCTTTCCGACCTCATCGAGCCCGACGTCAACGAGATGTACCGCCTCAGCTTGATGGGGCTTGGAATTATGGGTGGGTTGGCCGTGGCGGGCGTCATGCT
>CADCWJ010000008.1 GCA_902806365.1 uncultured Thermomicrobiales bacterium | reverse complement strand
GGCCCTTCCCGACAAGATCCCCAAGGCAGAAGACTCGGGCCAGGCCGCGTCCCTCGGCGTCGGCGAGTACCGCCTCGAGCGCTGGCACGTTTCCATGGATGTCGGAGATGATCGCGATGCGTTCCACTCGAGTGGCCCCTCTGATCTACCGGTGTCCTGGCCGTGCCCGGTGACGATCCAGACCGGTCCGGTGCGCTGGTGGATACCGTCCACTGCACGGCGGAGCTCGTCACGCACGCAAGCCAACATTGGCAACGTCGACGTACGTGCACCCGGCGGTCCGAAGCAGTCGCTGAACACGCTTCACGCCGGGAGTCCGTCATGCTTTATCAGTCATCCCGTAGCGCAGCGAAGGGATCTCTCGCAGCCGCCCCGCAGGGCGGCAAGACTGCCGGGTCGCCAGCGATCGCCGGCGATCGCTGGCATGGCAGATGACGCGTGACACACGCTCTAGCGCTAGGAACCTGCCCGGTAGGCATTCCACGAGAGACCCCCGGATCAGCCTCAATGGCGACCCGGGGGTAATCTTTCTCAGTCGATGTCCTCTGACCTCCCGGCGCTATGCCGAGGCGCGCCGCACTCTCCAGACAAGGCCAAGGGCGATCGCCAACAGGAGCGCACCGGCGGCGATCAGCGGCACCGCACTGGCCGAATCCTCCCCTGTCGCCTCGGGTGACAGGCCCGTCGCTGGCAACCGGCCCAGGCTTGGCGTGGCTGCCAGCTCCACGGTGAGCTCCGTGCTCGCCCGATCACTCGCGCAGGCATCGCCGGTCGGTGTCGCTTGCGCCGCCTCACCGGTATCCGTCACGCAGGTCTCGATCTCCAGATCGCTGGTCCGGTCGAAGTCGACGGTGACGCCGGTCTCGATCTCGAGGCGCACCTCGACTGGCTCCCCGACCGCGTCCTCGTCGATCGTCCCGGTCACCGTAACGAGGTTCGTCTTCTCGTCGAACTCGATTTCACAGGATGTCCCCTCCGGGTCAACACAATTCACATCCCGGATGACGAGACCTTCTGGAACCTGCTCGGTCACCGACCAGATCACCTCGGCATTATCCTCGGCGCCCGTGCCACCGGTTTCAATCTGGATGGTGCTGGCGACCGTCAGCCTGTCGCCAAGGAACGACTGGTCGGTGATCTCGGCGGACGTGACATCGATCGAGAGCTCGCTCGACGCCTCACGCGTTGGCGTCGCTTCGGTCGTCGCGGTGGAACCGGGCTCTGGAGCTTCGGTCCCTTCCGGCGTGGTGGTGCGCTCGACTGCCGGCAACCGCCCGAGGCTCGGAGCTGCTTCCAGATCGATCGTCAGTTCCGTGCTGGCCTCGTCATCGGCGCAGGCCTCCTCGGTCG
>CADCWJ010000007.1 GCA_902806365.1 uncultured Thermomicrobiales bacterium | reverse complement strand
CAAGCACCTTGCCGTTCATGACCTGAGCCTGACGGTCGCTGCCGGCGAGGTGCTGGGCTTCCTGGGGCCGAACGGCGCCGGCAAGAGCACCACGGTCGGGATGATTCTTGGCCTGGTCCAGCCGACGAGCGGACGCATTCGGATCCAGGGCAAGGAGTTGAGCGGCCAGCCATCGCTGGTCGCCGAGAACGTGGGGGCGATCATCGAGAATCCCGCCTTCTATCCCTTTCTTTCCGGACGTGACAACCTCAGGGCACACGCGCTGGCCGCCGGCACCGTTTCGGCGTCCCGGATCGAGGAGTTGCTGCGGCTGGTGAGCCTTGCCGAGCGTGCGGACGACAAATACAAGACCTATTCGCTCGGCATGAAGCAGCGGCTTGGAATTGCCTCGACCCTGCTGACGCGGCCCGCGCTGGTGATCCTCGACGAGCCGACGAACGGGCTCGACCCGGCGGGCCAGCGGGAGATCCGTGAGATCATTCCCCGGCTCGCCGACGAGGGCCACGGTGTGCTGCTGGCGAGCCACATGCTGCATGAGGTGGAACAGGTCAGCGATCGGGTGATCATCGTGAACCGAGGCCGTCTGGTCACCGAGGGGTGCGTCGACGATCTCCTTCGACGGGGCGGGTACATCGAGGTCGTGGTGCCGGATGCCGATCCGGAGTTCGTACTCAAGCTGATTCGCCCGCTTCCCGACGTCGAAGTGGTGACTGTCGAAGGCCACAAGCTTGTCGTCGTCGCGCCACCGGCGTGCGGGTCCGTGATCAACCGGGCACTCGCCGAGCGGGCCATCTACGCGAGCGCGATCACGCCGAAACATCACTCGCTCGAGCAGCTTTTTCTCGAGCTGACCGGCGAGTCATCGGTTCCCGGGGCTTGATCGTCTCCCGGGTCCGTGGAGTCCCGACCGATGCTGCATCTGCTGCGGAGCGAGCTCTTCCGCCTGCGCAAGCGCCCTCAATCCTGGGTGCTGTTCGTGATCATGTTCCTGGCGACCGGCGGGCTCTACGTCGCCTTCGCGATCGCCGCCGGCGTCTCCCCCGGCAGCGATGAGATCGGGGATGAGCTGGTTCTGCCGAGAGTCTTCCAGTCCGGAATGCAGAGCGGGTCGCTCATCGGCTTCATCCTGACCGTGGTGATGACCGCCGGCCTGATCGGCAACGAGTACGGCTGGAACACGATTCGCCCGCTAATCGCCCGCTCACGCGGGCGGGACGCCCTGCTGACCGCGAAATGGATCACGGCCGCGATCTCTATCGTCACCCTCTTCCTCTTCGGGCTCGTGGTCGCCATCGTCTTTTCGGCCATGACCTCCGCGATCACTGGAAACTTTGAGGGGGTGACGGCCCCATTGGCCGTTGACTGGGCGGTGTCGTTCGGGCGCCTTCTGGTCGCGAACGCTCCGTATGCCGCGCTGGCGTTCACGGTAGCGCTGGTCGCACGCTCCAACGCGGTGGGGATCACCGTCGGTCTCGGGATGGCGTTCGTCGAGCCACTGGCCTGGGCGCTCCTTGGGCTTCTCACCGACAGGTTCGATTCAGCGGCGGAGGTTGGGATCGCGCACAACAGCACCTTGCTGACGAACATGAATGGCCACAACGAGCTCGTCTCCGCTGGTGATGCCTGGCGGGCCGCGTTCCTGATGACGGTCTATACCACGGTCTT
>CADCWJ010000006.1 GCA_902806365.1 uncultured Thermomicrobiales bacterium | reverse complement strand
GCTCACCCATCGGGAACCACCGTGTCAACGACGCCCACCTTTCAACTTGACGCCTACCCCGTCGTCGATCACCACTGCCACCCGTGGCGGGCGATGGGGTCACCCTTCTCCGTCGCCGAGTACCGGATGTTATTCACCGAAGGCGACGATCCGCGCCTCGCTCCCGACGTGCCGGCGACGACGTACTACCGCTGGACGATGCGAGAACTGGCCCGGGTCTTTGATTGCGGCTCCGCCGAAAGAGAAGTCCTCGAAGCACGGGCGGTGCTTGGTCATGAGGCGGTCGCCGCGCTATTGATGGCCGAGGCCCGCGTCGAGGTGGCGATCATCGACGACCTCTATGCCGGACGCGGGGGTGAGCCGATCGGCGTCGCCGCGATGGCCAGTTGGCTCGGCGGGGCTGAGACTACCCGTGCCCTGCGGCTCGAGACGGTCCTCGGCGATCTGGTGAACGTCTCGGCCGACGGTGGTGAGGTCGAAGAGCGCTTCCGGGCAATCCTCGATGTCGAAGCACTCGCGGCAGACGGGGTCGTCAGCCTGAAGTCGATCGTCGCCTACCGGACGGGTCTCGGTATCCAGCCGGTGGGTCGGGATGCCGCCTTCGCCGCCTTCCCTGGTCTGAAGCTGGCGGCCGACCGCGATGGGCAGGTCCGCATCGCGGAGAAGGCGTTCCTGGACTACTTCCTCTGGATCGCGCTGTCCTGGTGCGGGACGCACGGCTTTCCGATCCAGTTCCACACCGGCTTTGGAGATACCGACATCGATCCCCGTACGGCCCACCCTGCGAACCTGAAGCGAGTATTGGACGAGCCGACCTTCCGGGACGCCCCGATCGTGCTGCTCCACGGAGGTTACCCCGATGTCCGGGCCCTGGGATATCTCGCATCGGTCTATCCCAACGTCTATCTCGACGTGGGTTTGGCGATCCCGTTCGCGGCGACGGACTACGAGGCGATCTTCCGCCAGGCGCTCGCCTTGGCACCATCGACGCGGGTGTTGTGGTCGTCCGATGGGTTCTCCATCCCCGAACATACCTGGTTCGCGGCGCGGCAGGGGAGGCGCGCCCTGGGCCGGGTCCTCGACGGTCTAGCGATGGGTGGCGTGATCGATGCCGCACAGGGGCATGAGATGGCGACCCAGATCCTGTCCGGCAACGCCCGGCGTCTTTATCGCTTGGGTGACTCGACAGGAGCGGCCGTAGGGGAGGATGTTTGATGGCCGATCACGACATCGCCGAATTGCGTCTGGATTACCGGCAGGCAGAACTGGTCGAAGGTGACATGGCCGACGATCCGATCGAGCAGTTCGGCCGGTGGTTCGAGGACGCACGCTCTGCCGGAGTGATCGAGCCGAACGCGATGACGTTGGCAACGGTCAGCACTGACGGCCAGCCCTCCGCCCGGGTGGTGCTATTGAAGGGGGTAGGACGGGACGTGTTTAGGTTCTACTCCAACTACGAGAGCCGCAAGGGGAACGAGTTGGAAACCGAGCCCCGGGCGGCCCTGGTCTTTCTCTGGAAGGAAATGGAACGCCAGGTCCGTATCGAGGGGCACGTCACCCGAGTGAGTAGAGAGGAAACTGAAGCGTACTTTCGGAGCCGGCCTCGGGGAAGCCAGATGAGTGCCCTCGTCTCGCCACAGAGCCAGCCCGTGGCCAGCCGGGACATCCTCGTCGCGGCCTTCGCCGAGGCTGAGGATCGCCTCGCCGGCGAGGATGTCCCGGTCCCCGCAAGGTGGGGTGGGTATCGCCTGATGCCGACCATGATCGAGTTCTGGCAAGGGCGCCCGAGTCGTCTCCATGACCGGATTCGCTACCGCCGTGATCAGGATGATGGGTGGCTCATCGAACGGTTGGCTCCGTGACGAGACGGGTGGCTGACGCCCGATCTACTCCGCGCTGGTGCAGGCCAAGGTATCATCACCGCCTGATGTCCGGGATCATCTCGGGGTCGTGGTAGGTCGAAGGGGCAGGAGGCGAGATGGTCCAGAAGATCGGTGCCCAGTATCTGGCAAAGCGATTCGCGGACCAGCTGATGGCCTCACCTGAGCCGAGAGAGGAACCGGAGGAGGTCGTCCGCGAGACCACCGAGGTTAGTGGGGACTTGGACGGCCAGATCTTCCATGACGAGGAAGGGCAGCCCATCGGCCGCGCCTACCTGGTCCGCCAGGTCGAGGTCTACGTGGTCTCCCCGACGCGGGCCGGCGCCCGGGAAGAACTGGTCCGGTGCCTGAACGAGCCCGACAGCCGCGTCTATTTACGCGAGGTCGACGGTCGTCTCTCCGGGGTGGTCTACACTCCCGACCCAGCCCGGACTGGCGAGCGGACCGGCGCCATGCGGGCGGATGACGTCTGAGCCGATCTGATTAGCCACCGACTCCTGTCGGTCGACAGTGCGTTCCAATGACGCGCTGACGACGCTTGCCGGGTGTCCTGCTGACCTGATCCCGACTCACGCCTCGCCGACGCGCTCAGAACCATCCGCGTACGAGACGATCAACCCATTCCCTCGGTCGTCAACGTCGCCACATCACAGGTAGCGGAATGATAGTGATACGTCGTGACGTTGATGCCGGTGTAGCACTACCGGAGTAGCTCGAGGCGCATCTCCGGAAACCTGAATCATGCGGTCATGGCATCGGCCGACACTCCTTCGGCCAAGGACAGGCGGCGGACCAGCAGGGTATCGGCTGGCGCGAGGGTCGGGTCGACGTTGACCGCCCCGGCAATCGGCGGCATGGAACCCAGTCCATCGTCCCGCACGCGTCCGTGCCCCGCTTGATCGCGAACGTCGCACCCAGGCCGGCGCGGACG
>CADCWJ010000005.1 GCA_902806365.1 uncultured Thermomicrobiales bacterium | reverse complement strand
TGCCAACGGTAATGATCCGAGCTCCCGCCGGTACTCGACCCCGCTGTCGACCGCCGCTGGTTCAACCAGCATCCCAACCGTCGCGAAAAACGGATTGGCGCCGCCCATCTCTTCGGCCGCCTCGCCGCTTCCCGTGACTCGCTCGATGCAGAGCACCCGGCTTGGCTCGAACTCGACCGCGACGCCGTACTCCCGTTCCAGTGTTGCTTCAACGACCTCCTTTTGGACCTCGCCATAGAGGCGGACCGAGATGGAGCCATCGCGTGCGCTCCGCCTGATGCTGATCAGGGGATCCTGCTCCGCCAGTTGCTCGAGCGCAGCATTCATCCTGGGCGCATCGCCGCAAACCCTGGGGCGGATCACGCTCTCCAGCGAGGGAGGCACGAACCGGAAGCTCCCCGTCCCATCGGGCGGTTCACCGAGCGTGTCGCCGATCCGGGCATCCTTGATCCCGTGCACGCGCACGATATCTCCCGCCGTCGCTCCGGCGACCTGGACCGTGGTGCCGTCGCGATACGCTTCGAGCCCGGTGATCCGGGTCTCGCCCACGTCGATGTGTCCCGCCGGGTCCCGTCGCCGCGGCGTGACGTGGGCGCGGTTCGCCAGGGTCCCGCCGAAGAGGCGAACCAGCGCGATCTTCTCACCGATGGGTGAGCGCTGGATCTTGAACACCACCGCGGAAAGCGGCTCCCCGGAACGATCCCGTCGCACTCCGAGCAGCCGGGGCACGTGCCCCAGGAGGTTGCACACCCCGACGCCTGTTATCGCCGATCCGTAGAACACGGGCACAACTTGACCGGCACGCACCTGCCGCGCCAGCTCTCGATGCAATATCCGCGGCGGAATATCGGCCGAGTCGTCCAGGAACCGTGCGATGATTGCGTCATTCTGTTCGGCCAGCACGTCCGTCAACTCACTCGCAAACGTGGCTTCACATGGATCGCGTGGCTCCACGCGGGCGGAACGGTCGCCCAGCCCGCTCGCAGTCGACATCGCGACGACGCGGATCCCAAGGGCCCGCTCCATTTCGGCAAGGAGTTCGTCGCTCCGCGCGCCGATCCGGTCGATTTTGTTGACGAAGATCAGGAGGGGCAGTCCGGCGGCGCGTACCGCGCGCACCAGTTTCCGCGTCTGTGGCTGGACGCCTTCGACGGCGGAGACGACGACGATCACGGCGTCGAGCACCTGGAGCGCCCGATCCACCTCGGCGATGAAGTCGGAATGTCCGGGCGTATCGATCAGGTTGACGGTGAGGTCGCCGAGACGAAAGGAAACGACCGCGGACTGGATCGTGATCCCGCGCTGCCGTTCGAGCTCCAGGGTGTCGGTTTGAGTGGTGCCTTGGTCAACGCGGCCGACGGCGGCGATGACCCCGGTTTCAAAGAGGATGCGTTCGGTAAGCGTTGTTTTCCCGGCATCGACATGCGCCAGGATCCCAAGATTGAGGGAGGGCATGAGGCAGGAGTCCTTCATCAAGAATGCGCTGGAATGGTTGGATTCTTGATGCCTGCCGCATGGGGTCCTGCCTTCCGCTCGCCGAACTGCACGTGAATGGCCTGATACTAGGGATTAATCGACGAAATAGCAACCACCCGGAGAAGCAGCGAACGGCCCGCCAGGATCCCCGGCGCTAACGCGAT
>CADCWJ010000004.1 GCA_902806365.1 uncultured Thermomicrobiales bacterium | reverse complement strand
ACGAGGAGAGATCCTCGAAACGGACTGGGAAAGCGGACGACGACCAGAAGGCGAAGAAGCCATCGACGCAGATATGGACGATTCGCATCGACGGCGGGGAGGCCACCCAACTCACCCAGCATCCCGCCGGCGCGGGAAGTGCGGCCTGGTCCCCGGACGGAACCCATATCGTTTTCGTCGCCCTGGACGAATTCGCTCGGGACGCCAGCGAACAACCGCCGATGCGCAACGGGGATGTCGCGGACGAGCGGATCATCAATCGCATGCACTTTCGGGCGGATGGACGGGGTTTCATCGACAAGGTGCCGCATCTCTGGTCGATTCGTCTCCAAGATCGCCAGGCTCGCCAACTCACCTTCGATGATGCCGGTGCGAGCGATCCCTCCTGGTCGCCAGATGCAACGCGCATCGCCTTCGTCAGCAACCGTGGTGCCGAACGACACCGGTACTGGAACCGCAACGCGATTCACATTCTGGATGTCGACAGTGGTGACGTCTCGACCATCACCGTCGAAGATGCGCAGTTCGGTTCGCCCCGCTGGTCTCCGGCCGGCGATCGGATCGCCTTCACCGGGCACCTCGATGCGGCACGCGGCGGCGCCCTCAACGACCGCATCTGGACCGTGCGAGCTGATGGATCGGACCTCCGCAATCACACGGAGGGCTGGGATGTCTCCGTGGAGAGCACAGGCATGAGCGACCTCGCGAACGCCAGCGAGGGTGGACCCGCCTGGCTGGACGACCAGCATATCCTGACCGTTGCGGCGGTACGAGGAGCAGCCCGCGTCTTCAGGATCTCGCTCGAAGTTGGATCGCCTACTCCCCTGACCACCGGCCCACATGTCGTCAGCGGGTTCACGGTCGCTGGGGACCGGCTCGTGTATGTTCAAGGCTCGATCGATCGCCCGGCCGCGCTCCATTCCTCCGCACTCGATGGTAGCGATGTGCAGTCTTGGCCCGATCCCAACCAGGACTTTCTGGATGAGGTAGTGCTCTCCCCGGCGATCGACCTCTCTCTGACATCCCATGACGGGCTCGAGATCCAGGGCTGGCTCCTCACCCCGGCAGGATTCTCGGAAGCGGCCGAGGTGAAACATCCCTTGATCGTCCAGATCCACGGTGGCCCGCACTCGATGT
>CADCWJ010000003.1 GCA_902806365.1 uncultured Thermomicrobiales bacterium | reverse complement strand
GATGTCGCTTGACGGGTACATCACGGGACCGAATCCAGGACCGGACAATCCGCTTGGGAACGGTGGAGACCGGATCTTCGCCTGGATGATGGCCGACCCGGTGGCGAACGATGCGCCGGGCGACCAGTCCATGCTAAGTGAGGCGTGGGAGGAGATGTTCACCGACACGTTCCAAACGACCGGTGCGGTGATCATGGGCAAGCGGATGTTCGAGATGATCGACGGCCCGGACGGCTGGGTCGCGCCGGGCGGCATCCCCTTTACCTGCCCGGTCTTCGTGCTTACCCACGAAGTGCGGGAGCCGGTGACCAAGGGCAAGACCTCGTTCACCTTCGTCAACGATGGCGTCGAGAGCGCGCTGGCCCAGGCACGGGCGGCGGCCGGCGACAAGAACATCGGCGTCGCAGGCGCGAATGTCGGTCAGCAGTTCATCCAGGCGGGGCTGCTCGACGAGATCGACATCCACCTCGTGCCCGTGTTCCTGGGTGGCGGCGTCCGGCTCTTCGACCAGCTCAAGCTGTCGCCGCGGGAGTTGCAATTCGTCGGCGGGAAGCAGGTCGCCGGAGTCACCCATCTCCGGTTCCGGTTCACGGGCGGGCGCGGCACCGCCTGAAAGGATCGCGACCACGGGAATCGTCCGCGTGGCGTAGTTACGATGCACGTTTCGGGGTAGAGGCGACATCGTCAGGCTTTTCCAGTTCACGGGATCTTCGGTGGAGGAACGAGCAGTGCGGTCGAGAGGGCGAGTCGGATCCCGATGGGCAAGGTAATCATCACGGTCCAGATGTCGGCGGATGGGAGCATCGGCCCGAACATTGGCTGGTTCGAGGGGGGCGAGCAGGAGGATGCGGGCGAGGACGAGCTTCGGCTCGCGGATGCCCTGTTGCTCGGCCGCAAGACCTACGAAGCCCTCTCCCCGATCTGGTTGAAGACGACAGGTGAGTTTGCCGAGCGGGTGAACAGCATGCCGAAGTACGTCGCCTCCACCTCCCTGGTCGAGCCGCTCGAGTGGAACGCGTCGCTCATCAGGGGCGGCCTGGTCGAGGAAGTGCGCCGGCTCAAGGCAGACCACACCGGAAACCTGCTGAGTTACGGCTGCGGCGAGCTCGCCTTCAACCTGGTCAGGCATGGCCTCGTCGAGGAGGTGCATTTCTGGGTTCATCCGATCGTCTGGAGCGAGCCGGCGCGGCCCTTCCATGGCCTCGGCCACGTGCGAATGAACCGCAAGGACACAAGGGTGTTCCGCAGCGGCGTCACTCTGCAGAACTACGAGCCGGTATCGGTCACGGTGAGTAATCTTCACGGCGGATGACAGGCAGTCGGTACACGGTGGTTCTTCCCGAAGGCATGCAGTGGGAGACGCCGCGGCTTCCAACGGCCGTCGACCGGGCCCGATCGATCGCCAGTTTCAGGAGTGTTGCGATGCCGGACGCATTGACTGCAGCACAGTTCGTCGAACGCCTGGAAACGTATCGTTCGCCGGACGAGCTGGAGAAGATCCAGCGGTACTTCAAGACCGGCGACGGTGAGTACGGGGCCGGTGATACGTTCATCGGTGTGCGCATGGGGCAGGTCTTCGCGCTCGCCAGGGAATTCATCGACATGCCCCCCAATGAGATCGAGATCCTGCTCGAGAGCCCCATCCACGAAGTGCGGGCAGGCGGGCTCAGCATCATGGACAAGCAGGCGCGTCGCAAACGGACGCCCGAACGTCGGAGAAAGGAACTCTTCGACCTCTACATGCGGCGCACGGACAGGATCAACAACTGGGACCTGGTCGATCTCGGTTGCCCGTTTGTTGTCGGCGGCTACCTGCGTGACGGGCCGCGCGAGATCCTCTACCGCCTGGCACGCTCAAGCAATGTCTGGGAACGCCGCACGGCCATGGTCAGCACTTCGTATTTCCTCAGGGATGGGGACGTTGCCGACACGTATGCCATCGCCGAACTGTTGCTCAACGACGACCACGACATGGTCCACAAGGCGGCCGGAGGGTGGCTGCGCGAGGCGGGCAGGAAGGACCCCGGGAAACTGCGCGCCTTCCTGGACAAGCATGCCGCGACCATGCCGCGCACGGCGCTGCGGTACGCGATCGAACATCTCGACAAGGAGACGCGCAGTCACTATTTGCGCATGAAGCACGAGAGATAGCCGACGAACCGGCGAGCTGTGAAAACGCTCGGAGCAGCCGGCATGGCTCGCTGGCCCAGCCCTTCCCCAATGCAAACGAGACTCACCCTGGATTGTGGTGTCTGGCCCAGCGCCGCCGGGTACCCTTGTCCAGCGTTGAGGCCCGGCTAAACGGGTACCTCATCGGGCACGGTTTGCGTGTGCGACGCAGCTGCCAGGATCCCTTGACCCATTTGCCTGCGCTCCGATGCCGCTTACCGGGCAGGCTTTCGCTTCGATGCAGTTACTCGACACAGCTGCCCGTTGCAGCTGCTCGACACAGCTGTTGGGATGAGGATAGAGGGAGGGCTGTATCGTCCTACTGCACGGTGGGGATGGCAGCGTCCGGTCCGAACATCGCGCGCAGGGCCACAATATCGCGCCGGGGCGGGGTGCCGAACATGCGGGAGTACTCGCGGCTGAACTGCGACGGGCTCTCGTAGCCGACCTGGAACGCGGCGGTCTCGGCGTTCGCCGCGTCGGTCGCCATCAGGCGGCGCGCCTCGAGCAGGCGGAGCTGCTTCTGGTATTGCAAGGGGGTCATCGAGGTAAACGCCTTGAACTGGCGGTGGAACGCTGACGGGCTCATGCCTGCCGTCATCGCCAACTCCTCGATCCGGACCGCATCCATGAACCGGTCGCGCAGGAGATGGATGGCGTGGACGAGCTGCCGGGAATGGCTGTTCGCGAGCGCGATCCTGGCGATGTCGCCGCCGCGGGGACCTGTCAACAGCCAGTAGCTCAGTTCACGCATGATCAGCGGGGCAAGCATCGGGATCGCGTCGGGCGTATCGAGCAGCCGGATCAGGCGCAGCGCGCAGTCGGCCATCGGGCCGTCGACATCGCTGACGAAGACACCGGGACCCAACTCGGTGCTCGGCTCGGGCCGTGTAGCCAGATTTTCCATGACTTCTCGCATGGCCGCGAGGTCAAACTCGATGATGACGCCGAGATAGGGCTGGGCCGGGCTGGCTTCGGCAACCCGACCCAGCGCTGGCAGCGCGACGCTCACCACGAGCGCCTGCCCCGCCCGGTAGTCGTACCGCTTGCCCCCGAAGTTGGCCCACTTCGCGCCTTGCAGGACGAGGCACAGGGAAGGTTTGAAGATCAGGTGCGCGGCCGGCTTCTCCCGATTCGAGCGCAGGATCGTCAGGCCGTCGATCGTCGTGGCGATCGGGCTTTCTCCGGGGTGCGCATCCGTGTACCGCGTTACCGCCGCGACCAGGGTTTCAAGCATCCGCGTTTGCTCCCTCTGTCCCCAACGCATCGTCGCAGGAGCAGGAATGGGCAAGGAATAAGCGAGTTCCGGTATTCAGGATACCAGTTGATGAAAGTATCGTGTTATTAGTCGTATTCGCAAAGGAGCAACATCTCGATGGAAACCAGCAACGAGTCAACCGCCAGGATCGCAATCGTCACGGGTGGGAGCCGTGGCCTCGGACGCAACACCGTGCTCAGTCTCGCCGCGCGCGGCGTCGATTCCATTTTCACCTACCGCACGAACCGGGAGGAGGCCGAGGCGGTCGTAAGGCTGGTCGGTGACGCCGGCCGCAAGGCGGTCGCGCTCCAGCTCGACACCGGCGATGTGGGCGCCTTCGATCCGTTTGTCGAACAGGTGCGCCAGGCGCTGGCCGGGCTGGGCGCCGAACGCTTCGACTACCTCGTCAACAACGCGGGCATGGCGCTGCACAAGTCGTTCGACCAGACCACCGAGGCCGAGTTGGACGCGCTCTATGCCGTGCATTTCAAGGGTGTCTTCTTCCTGACCCAGAAGTTGCTGCCGGTGATAAACGACGGCGGGCGGATCGTGAACATCTCCTCCGGCCTTGCCCGGTTCGCGCTACCGGGATCGTCCGCGTACGGGGCGATGAAGGGCGCGATCGAGGTACTGACGCGCTACCTCGCGAAGGAACTCGGCGGGCGCGGTATCGCCGTGAACACCATCGCTCCTGGCGCGATCGCGACCGACTTCGGCGGGGGCCACGTTCGCGACAACGCCGACATGAACCAGCACGTGGCGGGAATGACCGCATTGGGCCGCGCGGGCGAGCCCGATGATATCGGCCCGATGATCGCCGCCCTGCTCTCCGACGAGAATCGTTGGGTCAATGCCCAGCGCATCGAGGTCTCCGGCGGCATGAACATTTAGATGAGCGTCCATCTCCAAGGAGAATGACGGCCCTCACTCAACCCTCCCTACACTTGGGAGGGTGTCCAGACCCTAAGCACGCATACGGACTCCACAATGCTCACTCGGGGCAGAACTG
>CADCWJ010000002.1 GCA_902806365.1 uncultured Thermomicrobiales bacterium | reverse complement strand
GTGGATAGATACAGAGGAGGCTGGATTGCCGCGGTGCTCTTCCCGGCGGAACGTCTCATCGCGTTCCGGACCTTCGTCGCGTTCGCCGATCTCGTCGCCGCGCTGGATCGTGAAGTCGGCGGTGGTGCTCAGCAACGGCGAGAACGTGCTGCTCTCGATCGCGATCCCGCCGATCCCGATCCGGTACCGTTTCCGGTTTCCAGCGTTGCCGTCTGTCACGTCCGCTCATCTCCCCTGTCTGCGATCTGCCGTGATTGCCAGCCTCGACGGTATCCGGATGCAAGGGAGCGCGCAATGGACGAAGGTGGAATCGCGATCCATTGTGTGCCTCCGCGGGAGCGGTATCGCGGCGCATTCGAGACCATCGCCTGCGACGTGGAGGGTGTTCACCCGGTCCGGCAAGGCCGCCTCGGGCCGATCGTGCGGGATGGGCCGATCGTGCGCGACCTGGGCGACCAGACCCATTCACAGGCGGTTCCGTAGGAACCTATGGATCGCATCCGCTTGATCCCTTTGGAATCATCTGTTGGCGGAAGCGGCCCATCGCTTTGCTTCGATGCCGCTTACAGGGCAGGCTCCGGGTCGCCCCTACCGGTGGGCGACGGTATTTTCCGATGGTCCCGGGGGTACCGCCCCTACGATTGCCGAGGCGGGCTTGGCGGCGATCCGGATCACCGGGTGCGGCTTTGCCGTGGCCGCCACAAGAGCGGCCACTTCACAGATCCGGCGCCATTGGGTGCTCCCTTCTCCGTTCGCCCCCGGTTCCGGGAGCGAACGGAGGGCGGCGCGGTTGCGCCGCCCCCCCGCGTGCCAAGCATCCCGGTCCAGCGATTACTCCTGCTCGACCCAAACGTACGGGATCGACCAGAACTTGCTGTACCCGTTCGGGAAGAAGTTGTGGAGGCGCGGCTGGTAGCCGACGACGTTC
Organism: uncultured Thermomicrobiales bacterium; assembly: GCA_902806365.1. Taxonomy (GTDB): domain Bacteria; phylum Chloroflexota; class Chloroflexia; order Thermomicrobiales; family UBA6265; genus CADCWJ01. Next base: position 402 of record CADCWJ010000002.1, on the reverse strand, counting down.
TTGGCGAAGACGAGGACCGAGTTGGCCTGCTCGTCGTTGATGATGTTCGACTGCTCGATCAGGATGTCGACCCGCTTTTCGGGATCGAGCTCGCGTTGCTGCAGGTCATCGAGCCGGTCGTACTCGGGGTTGCAGTAGCGCATGTCGTTGAATCCAGCCAGCGGCACCGCGTCGCAGCGATACATGACTCCCTGGTCACCGGAGACATCCCAGCTGAAGCCGATCAGGGAAGCGGCGAACGTGCCGTTCTCCTGGTTGTCGACCAGCGTCGGGAACGGCTGCTGGACCGGGATCATCTCGACGCCGACCTCCCGCCACACCTGCTGCATGTACGGGATCAGTTGTTCGTTGACGGTCGAGCCTTCGGAGTACAGGAACTCGAAGGAGAATTTCTTGCCGTCC
>CADCWJ010000001.1 GCA_902806365.1 uncultured Thermomicrobiales bacterium | reverse complement strand
GTCTACCCATACGAAATGGGAGACGATCGCTCAAATGCGTAGGGGACGATCGTGTATCGTCCCCATGGAGAGAAGCTCCGTCGTTGGGTCGGCACAAGACCAGCCAGCAAAACGCGTGACGTTGGCACGAGAGATAGCGGGGCACATGCAATGTCGTCAGAACTGATCGTTCCGGATTGGGGCCTGATCCTTCCCCAGTTCGTCATCTTCCTGACCGCGATCGTGCTTTCGCTGGCGGACGCGTTCCTGCCGAGCCGATTGCACTACGTCTGGCTCACCGCCATCTCGCTGATTGGCTACGGGCTCGGCCTCGTGCTGCTCTTCGGTCAGCATGACGAGAACCAGAGCACCTTCTACGGGCTGTTCCGGGCCGACGGGCTGACGGTCTTCCTGACCCTGATCATCCTCGCGGCAGCGATCCTGACCGTGCTCGTTTCAGCGAGTTATGTCGATAACCTGGAAGGCCGAATGCCGCTCGGCGAGTTCTATACCCTGCTTTCGTTCTCCGTCCTCGGCGCGCTGCTGACCGCCTCCGCCGGCGACCTGGTGATGCTCTTCGTCGGGATCGAGCTCTCCTCACTGGCGACCTACATCCTGACCGCGTTCGCCAAGCGCCGCGCGACATCGCTCGAAGGCGCGCTCAAGTACTTCCTGCTCGGGCTGTTCGCCAGCGCGATCCTCCTCTACGGCATGGCCTGGGTCTATGGGTCGGCCGGGACCACGGAGCTCGACCAGATCTCCCGCAATCTTCAGGCGATCGTCGTTGGGCAGGAAAGCCTCGACGCCTCGCTGCTTCTTGGCCTGCTGCTGGTTGTCGTCGGGTTGGGCTTCAAGCTGGCCGCGGTCCCCTTCCACTTCTGGACCCCGGACGCCTACGACGGCGCGCCGACGCCCGTCACCGGCTTCATGTCTGTCGTGCCGAAGGCGGCCGCGATCGCGGCGACCGTGCGCATTCTGGTTCAGGGGCTGGCGCCCCTGCGCGACGACTGGATCCAGTTGATCGCGGTCCTGGCGCTGGTGACGATGGTGTTCGGGAACATCGTCGCCGTGTCGCAGCGCAACGTGAAGCGGATGCTCGCCTACTCGTCGATCGCCCACACCGGCTACATGCTGGCGGGGCTGGCCGCCTACCGCACGCAGGAAGGCTTCACCGCGGGCCGCGACGCGTCGGAACGGGGCGTGTCGAGCGTGCTCT